>JADLBG010000683.1 GCA_020847895.1 Bryobacterales bacterium | reverse complement strand
CGCCGAATACCGCGAGTTCACGAAGGAAATCCAGCGGCCGCTGACTTCGTGAAGCCATACGGTAAGCTGACAATCCTTTTCCGTCCAGGTCCATTCCTGCAAGGGCACATCGCGATTCCCGGCTTTCTTGAGCGGATAGAAGTTCTCCAGAAGCACGTGGAATTCGTCCTGGCGCTCGCCGCGCGGGAACGACTCCTTGTTTCGCGGCGCCCCCAATTGCGCCTCCAACTCGGCCGGAGTCAGACGGTCCAACTCCGGCAGGTGAACAATTCCGGTGCACGGGCTCTTGGCCCACGTCTTGCGCTTGGTCTCTTTCATGTTGCGTGACTCCTGTTCTTTCCTCGCGCTGCGCTCCTTCTGGCCTGCTGTCTGGACAGCCTCGCCGCCCCCAGGCGCGCCACATCCCAGAAAGGACGCCATCATCCACCCCATCGCCAGCCGGCTGATTGCCACTTTATACGCTCCTCACGGAAAATGCCGTGTTCGGAATCATCTTGTTCAACTCTTCGATGATGGTCCGGAAATGCCGTTCCCGCAAGTGGTGGCCGTGATTCATGATGCTTCCGTGATCATTCTGGTTGGGGCTGGTATCCCGGTACTCATCGCCGCGGCTGAGTACCGCGGTGTTGCCGACAGTGTGGCCGAACTCGTGCGCCACGGGAGTCTGCGTTTCCCGCGCGGCGCCGTGCTCGAACGTGCGGGTGGAAAAATCCTCAGTATCGAGATTGATGACATGATTGTCCCATTCGACGTTGCTTTGACGGAAGGCGCCCCTGGCGATCTTGGTCACGTGTACCGTCCAATGGGGTTTCGATGTCACCCAGCGAACGTCGAGATTGATGGGGACCGGCTTACCCTTGAAACGGCCGGCAAATGCCGAGGTCCCATCGACGTTCATGGTCACGCGATTGCTCCACGCCGCCCAGATCGCCCTGTCCGCGCGGGTATGAAATGCCCGCTTTTCCTCCAGAGTCCACGCAGGCTGGCCCGGATTCACTTCCCAGACATACAACCACCGCTCCTGAAGGAAAATACGCCCGACGGTGGTGTCCAGATCGATCACGCACCACGGAACCTCGCGCACCACATGCCCCACTGATCACCTCCTGTGCCGTCAAACTTGGGAAACGGCGGATCTATGGAGGCACGCGGAAATTGGCGGAGAAAACCATCAGAGATCTGAAAATCGGAAATCCTGGCTGGTGAAGCAGGCTCACTCTCGCAAGTCCCCTCCAGCCGGCAAGTATCGAGCCCGCTGAACGCCCGCTATTTTCCGGGAGCAGGATCCGGCTCCGCGCGCGGATCGAATGTTGCGCCAGTAATCACCACACGCCCGTGATCGATTCGGAACCTCACGACTACCATACCCGGACTACAACAGAGCCAGCCTCCGGAGTCCTGAAGCCAGAACTTAAACCTGAACATACTCAAAGCCATTGTTCCGGGCCCGTTTTCATCGCCGCCGCCAGCCTCGAAACGGACTGCCCGTGGAAAAGGACCATCTCACTGCTTGCCGTAGAGCCATCCCACCGGCACGCTCTTCAGTTTCAGGGACCACACGGGTCCATTCGCGCGCTCGCCGGCTGCCGGACCCGCGTAGTAGGTAAACACGACCCGGTCTCCGAGGAACAGGATACTCGTATACGCGTAAGTGTGCGCGGCGTCCTCATCGAGGTTCCGGACATGCGTCCATGTGCGGCCCTCGTCGCTCGACACTCCCGTCGTGAGAGGGGACCGATTCCTGGGTGAATTGTTCCAGACCATCAGCAGGTCCCCCGTGGACGGGATGCGTTTGATCGACTGCGGCGCATTCGGCGCTTGCACGCTCATGGGCTCGGGAACGGTCCAGGTTTCGCCGCGATCCTTCGACCAGGCGAAATACGGACGTCCCGTGCTGGTTCGAATCCACAGCAGCACGCGGCCGTCCTTGAGTTCGATGACGCCCGGTTCGTCCGCGCCTACCTTGCTCGCCTCGACATCCACCACCGGACCGTGGTTCCACGTGGCGCCTTCATCGTCGGACCAGTAAACGCGCGTCACGATCCGCGGGTTCACACGGTAATCCTTCGTGAAGAAGACCGGCAGAAGAATGCGTCCCGACCGCAGTTGGATAGCGCGGTCGTGGTTGAACCCCGTGTAGGACGGATACGGCTCGATGGGCATCGCCTTGGGCGGCGTGAATGTCTTGCCGTCATCCGAGGAGAGACGCACCATCGGCCGGCAATCCGCCTCGGAGTTCTTACGGGCGAAAATGAACAGGATCCTGCCGGATTGCAGGCGCAACAGGTCGGCCTCCATCACGTTCATCCCGCCGATGTTCTCCTGCAGCGTGAACTTCGCGCCCCAGGTGCGCCCGCGGTCCTTCGAGAGCATGGCCGAGATGCGGGACGGGGCCCAGTCGCTGCCCTCGCGGCTGTAGAAATCTGTCCAGGCAAGCAGCAGGCGCCCGTCTTTCAACTCGAGGATGTCGCCTTCGGAATTTCGCTGGTTATCCGGACGGGCGGGCGCCGCCACGAACTCGAAAACGCCGGCCGGCCGCGCGCCGGCTACGATCACACTCAAAACAACCCACAACACGCGGCGGCGGATCACAGGCTTGCCTCCTTCTTCATCGCGACGGGCTCGAGGCCCAAAACATATCCGCGGATTTTGTTCTCATCGGGGGCCGTCATGCATAAGCTGGCGGCGTAACCCGCAATCATCGTGACCGCTACGCCGGCTGCGCTCTGATAGAAGAAACTCCAGGGCGTGCGGAAGCTCATCCAACTGACGGCAACCGCGCCGGCCGCCGCTCCCGACAGCGCGCCCGCCGAAGTCGCGCGGCGCGTGAGCGTACCCAGCAGGAAAATGCCGAGCAGCGGCCCCGCAATGAAGCTGTTCACTCTGTTATACGCGATGGCCAGTTCGCCCAGTCGATCGGCGAACATCGCGAGCGCCGTCGCGCCGGCCCCCCATATCGCCGTCCCGATCCGGCCGACCGATGCGTAATGTTCCGCCGTCTCGTTCGGCCGGAACACCCGCCGGTAGAAATCCACTGTCGTTGCCGTGGTCAGCGAATTGATGCCCGCCGACATCACCGCCATCGAAGCCGCGAAAATGGCCGCGAGAATCAGCCCCGAGATTCCCGGCGGGAGTTCGCGCATCGCGAAGAACGGGACGATGGTGTCTTCAGAAGTAAGACCCGTCAGGCGCACGCGATGGAAACTGTAAAACGCAAACAGCATGATGCCCGAAAAGGAGAGCAGCAGCGAAGTGGGAACGTTCAAACCCGCCTGGAGCATCACTGAGCGCTTGCAGGCTTCCGCCGATTTTGTCGTGAAGAGCCGCTGCAGGATAGCCTGGTCCGTCGTCAGCGTCGAGAGAACCAGTGTGGATCCGCCGATCAGGCACGCCCAGAGCGAGGTCAGTTCCCTCGGATCGGTGGACAGGTTCAGAAACTTCAGCCGGCCCGCGGCCGCGGCCGTCTGCCACGCGGCGCTAAACCCGCCCGGAGTGTGACTCATCGCGGTGAAGAAGATGAGCAGGATGCCGAGCGTCACCGTGAAAAACTGGATAACGTCGGTCCAGATCACCGCCTTCATGCCGCCGAGCGTCGTATAGACCGTCGTGAACAACCCCATGAAAAGCACGCATTGCCACACGGGAAGTCCCGTTGCCAGATTGATCACCAGCGACGGCGCGTACAGCGCGATCGCGACGTGCGTCCCCCGCAGCGCCTGGAAGAGCGCGCTCGTAAGCAGCCGCACGGGCAGATTAAACCGCCGCTCCAGGTACTCATACGCGGTGTAGAGATTCAGCCGCGCATAGAACGGCACGAACACTCGAATGACGATCGGCGCGGTGAGCGGATAACACAGCAACAACCAGGTAATCTCCAGGTTATGTTTGTAGCTCCACGCCGGGCTGCCCATCACCGAGATGGCGCTCAGATCAGCGGCCACGATCGAGATTCCCGCCGCAACCCAGGACATCGAGCGCCCGCCCAGAAAGTAGTCGCGCGGCGTGCTCCCGCGCCGGTAAAACGAGCTTCCGAACGCGGCGATCGCGACCAGGTATGCGACCACCACGGCGTAATCAACAGCCGCCAGGCCCTTCATCGCCCGTCTGCGCCCCTTCCGCGAAGCCGTTCACGTCCAATCAGACCTGGCGCCGTCATAAGTGAATTTCCCGTACCTCCTCATTGCTTTGCCAGATGGCATGGAAAACGGAGACGGTCTCGAGTTCGTGTGGAAAGGCGACCGGGTAGGCGCGGCGCCCCCGGACTGCATCGGCGAACTCGCGCATCTCGCGTAGATAACAGGACTCGTAGGTGAAAGTGGCGTCGCCGGCCGACGGAATGTGCCCGGAACGCACGCGCTGGCGGCTGAGAATCCCGGACATCTCGCGGCTTGCCGCAAGCGCCTGCTCCCAGTCGGCAGCCTCGCTGAACGGAACTTGCCGGGCGGCGTTGGCGTCGCCCTCGAACAGGCGCAGCGACGTCTGGTCCTGTCGCCACTCGATGGAGCCTGTTTCGCCCGCGATGCGGACGTGGCGGCCGAGCGTTCCTCGCTCGATGATGTCGTTGTGAAAGTAGCCGCGCGCGCCGGTTGCGAAACCGAGCAGCACGTCCTGGTTATCCGGTCCTTGGACCTCGAGTGGGCTCAGCTTCGAGAAACGGGCCAGCACCGACGTGACCGGTCCCATCCACCACAGGATTGGAGCCATGTCATGCAGGATCATGTCCATCCCGGCGCCGCCCATGCGCACGTCGCCGCCGTAAAATTTCCTGTAATCCTCGTAGGGGTGCCAGTCCGGAAGGTAGTTGCCGAGGCTGCATTCGATATAGAGCGGCTTACCGATGGCGCCGTCCGCAAGCATGTCGTGGATGATGCGGTAGGGCGGATAATACCGGATGGCGTGGCTGACGCCGAGCACGCCTGGATACGACCCGGCTCTGGCGGCGATTTCCCGGGCCATGCGCAGGTCATAGACAAAAGGAACTTCGGCGAAGACGTGCAGCCCGCGCTCCATTGCGGCACGCACATACGCCTCGTGCAGCGTGGGCGGAGCGGAGACGACTACTGCGCAGGGGGATTCACCAATCGCCGCTTCAAAATTGTCGAAACCGCGAATTCCGAACGCCTCCGCCACCTCCCGGCAGCGGCCGGGAGCCGGCTCGAACAGCAGGACCTCGCCGGCATTCAGGTAAGTGAGGTCGCGAAGCCGGCGCCGCCCCATCGATCCGCCGCCCACGACCAGCCATTTCATGGACAAGCCCTCCTGTCACTTGCCCTGCAACCGTATCCACGGATGGCCATGGGCGCCAGGAAGGTCTGTTCCATATACTGGCGGACGTTGAGGGGCCTGAGCCCAAACTCTATCACGGCGCTGTCACCGGGGCAACGGCTTTTCTCTACTGGCTTTCTCTACTGTCTCGACGCACGCCCTCAGGTGAGCCGGTAAAACCCGGCATGCGCCACGGGCCCGCGCAGCGAATTCATCAACCGGTTCTCCCGAATTGCCCCGCCAATTTCGGAAAACACCTCCTCGACAGCGGCCAGGTACGTCTCCACTTGCCGGTCCTCGTGGGCGTACATGGCGTAGAACGCGTTCGTGGCAAGGAACCCGCGTTCGAGCATCCCTTGCGTGAACAGGGTCCGCGCTGCCTGCGCAGCATCGACGTTCAGCGTGAAATGGGACAGCGCTGGGATTCCGGTGACCGTCAGCGGAATCCCCGCACGCTCAGCGGCGGCGCGCCAGCCGGCCTGAATGCGGCTTCCCGTTTCAAGCAGCCTTTGCGGCGCCTTGCGCTCCCGATGCTTGCGAATGGTCGCCAGCGCGGCTGCCGGCCCGGTCCTCTCGGTCCAGTAGG
>JADLBG010000682.1 GCA_020847895.1 Bryobacterales bacterium | reverse complement strand
TCCGGATTCTGCACTACGGGGATTCGCCGACGACGGCGGATCTGATCACAAGCGACACGAGGGCGCTGTTGCAAAAGCAGTTCGGCGACGCGGGGCACGGGTTTTGCCTGGTGGCGAAGCCGTGGGCATGGTATGCGCACAGAGGTGTGGATTTGGAAGGCAGCGGCTGGGAGATTGATCCGGCGAATCAATCCACGGTGCGGGATGGGCTGTACGGGTTAGGAGGAGTGAGTTTTCGCGGCGGAGCGGGGGCGACGGCGCAGATGCGCTTGCGGGACAAAGGGCACCGCTGGATCGAGGTGGCGTACTTGCGGCAGCCCGGGGGCGGGCAACTGCGGGCGGAGGCGGACGGGAAGGATCTGGGTGTAGTGAACACCGATGGAGACAGCCATGGATCGGGATTTGCGGAGTTCCGGATACCCGAGCAGACGCGGGTGATCACACTGCGAGTGATGAACGGCACGGTACGGCTGTTCGGCGTGCTGCTGAGCAAGGATGCCCCTGGAGTGATGTATGACAGCCTTGGGGTAAACGGGGCTTATGTTTCGGTGCTGGCGAAGCTGATGAATGAAGGACACTGGCGCGAACAACTGCGCCATTACCGGCCGAACCTGGTGATTGTGAACTATGGGACGAACGAGAGCGTGTACCCGAACTTCGTGGACTACGCATCGGAGAAGGAGACGCTGGAGGTGGTGAGGCGGATCCGGAAGGCGGCTCCGGAGGCGGCGGTGCTGGTGATGAGCCCGATGGACCGGGGGCAGAGGATGACAGACGGGGAGATATCGACGGCGCCGACGATCCCGCGGCTGGTTTCGATACAGGAGCGGGCGGCGAGGGAATCGGGCTGCGCATTTTTCAATACGTTCGAGGCGATGGGGGGCATGGGAACGATGGGGAGGTGGTATGAAGCGGAGCCGCGGCTGGTGGGGGCGGATTTCATCCATCCCATGCCGGCGGGGGCGAAAATCGTGGGAGGATTGTTGTATCAGGCTCTGATCGACGGATATAACAAGTACAAGCTGAGGGTGTTGCAGAAACGAACGATGGTGGCCGGCAAACTGAGATGAGGATACGATGGGGCGCGGGAGTGTTGGCGTGCATGCTGGCAGGCGTACTTTCCGTGCCCGGAGCCTCACCGGGGAAAAAGCGGAAGGCAGCCGTGCGGCGGGAGGCGCCGGCGCCGGCAGTGCGCGCCGAGGCTGCACGGAAGGTGGAAGACTTCCTCGAGATGGCGAGGGAGACTCCGATGGAGAATGTGGGGGCGCTGGTGCCCTTCTTCGAACGGCTTTACCGGCAGCAGAACGGGCTTTCCCAGGGCAATCTTCACATTCTGCATTACGGGGACTCGCACACGGCGGCGGATGAGTGGACGGGGTTTCTGCGGTCGCTTTTTCAGACGAAATTTGGGGACGGGGGCAGCGGGTACACGTTTGCGGGACGGCCCTGGAACAGTTACCGGCGGATGGATTTGCGGAGTTGGGGGACGGCGGGGTGGTACTCGGATGGGCTGGTGGGGCGAAGCGGAGACGGACTGTACGGATTGGGGGGAGTGAGCATTACGACGAGGCGACCGCGGGAGTCGGTGACGGTGGATGTGCACTGTGAATCGCTGGAGTTGTACTATTTGCGGCAGCCGGGTGGAGGGACGCTGACCTTTCTCGACAACGGGACGCCGGTGGAGGAGATATCGACGAACGGGGAACTGGGTCCGGGTTACTACCGGCATAGCTGCACGCCCGCCGGGGAGCACCGGTTCGAGGTGGAGACGACGGAACGGGCTCCGGTGCGGCTGTTCGGATGGGTGGCCGAGCAGGGACACGGGGTTACATACGAGACTTTGGGAATCAACGGAGCGCAGGCCTCGATTGTGTTCAACTGGGAGGAGAATCTGCTGGCGGCGCACATCGCCAAGCGGAATCCGGCCCTGATTGTGCTGGCGTATGGGACGAATGAGGCGGGGAACGGGGAGTGGACGGAAGCCAAGTACCGGGAGATGTTCGTGAACCTGATTCACCGTTTCCGGACGATGGCTCCGGCGGCGTCGATCCTGGTGATTGGCCCGCCGGACCGCTACATCCGCGGGAGAAGTCGGGCGTGGCAGGTGTATGGAAATGTGGACCGGATTGTGGAGGCGCAGCGGGAGGCGGCGCTGGGGACGGGATGCGCATTCTGGGACATGCGCGCGAAAATGGGGGGAAAGGGCGCGATGCGGCAATGGGTGAGTGCCGGTTTGGCGCAGGGAGATTACGTGCACTTCACAGCGGCGGGCTACCGACTGCTGGGTGGGGCGGTGTTCCAGGATCTGATGGAGCATTACACGACCTTTGTGAAAGTGCGCAAGGAGTTGATTGGACAGGACCGGAATGGAAAAACGAGCGAAAATAACTGAGATCATTGAGACGGTATCGAAGAAGAAGGCTCCGGGGCCCGATGAGTCGCTGTTCGATTCGGGATTGCTCGATTCCTTCGCCCTGCCGGACATGGTGAGTGAACTCGAAGCGGCTTTTGGGGTGAAGATTCCGGATTCGGATTTGAATCCGCGGAAGTTCGACACCATCGAGCGGATTGAGAGCTACCTGGAAAGCCTGCAATAGAAGTGG
>JADLBG010000681.1 GCA_020847895.1 Bryobacterales bacterium | reverse complement strand
TGTGGGGACAGAAGGCGCCGCAGCCGAAGTCTCAAAAAGAAGTGGACGCCATCATGGCGATTCAGAACGCGCCCGATCCGGATTCGCGGATCGCGGCGGTGGAAAACCTGCTGACGAAGTTCGCCGATACGGAGTTTAAGAGCTTTGCCCTGTACATTGCGACGGTGTCGGCGCAGCAGAAGAACGACTACGAGAAGATGATGGTATACGCCGAGCGGACACTCGAAGCGGATCCCAAGAACTACCCGACGATGCTCATCATGGCGACGGGACTTGCCCAGAAAACGCGGGAGTTCGACCTGGACAAGGAAGAAAAACTGTCGAAGGCGGAAAAGCTTGCCAATCAGGCCGGCGAACTGCTGAAGACGGCGCAGAAGCCGAATCCGGCGATGACGGACGAGCAGTGGGCAGCCGCGAAAAAAGATTTCGAGGGACAGCAGCACGAAGCGCTCGGCATGGTGGCGCTGGGCCGCAAGAAGTACGACGTGGCGATTACCGAGATGAAGGCGGCTGTGGACGCCAGCGGGGACGCGGCGAACATGGTGCGTCTGGGGCAGGTGTACAACATAGCCGGCAAGCCGGATGAAGCGATCGCGACGCTCGAGAAGGTGATGGCCATGGCCGACGCCCCGCAGCAGATCAAGCAAATCGCGCAAGCCGAGCGCGCCCGCGCCGTGCAGATCAAGAGCACCAAGAAGTAGGTTTCGCGGCGGCCCGGAGCGCAATCGGCGCCGCTGCTCCGCTATTCACGAGGCGATGAGCGAAGATCTCGACATTCTCGAAGGTGTACTCGGTTACCGGTTCCGGGACAGATCTTTGCTGGAACGCGCTCTCACCCACAAGAGTTTCCGGTTCGAGAAGCCGGCAGCCGGGCCCGGTGTGCTGGGGGACAACGAGCAGTTGGAGTTCCTCGGCGATTCCGTGCTCGGCTTTCTTGTCTCTGAGCAACTGGTGAAGTCCTTTCCGGATATGCCGGAGGGCGGTTTATCAAAGCGCAAGGCACACCTGGTGAGCGCCGTGAAGCTGTGCGAAGCGGCCGAAGGTCTCGAATTGGGCCGGTTCCTGCGGTTGGGGCGCGGCGAGGAGATGAGCGGAGGCCGGTCGAAGCGCGCCCTGCTCGCCAATGCGCTCGAAGCTCTCATCGCGGCTTTATACCTGGATGGCGGGACAGAGGTAGCGCGGAATTTCATACTGGAGCGCATCCTGAACGATTTCCTGGCTGGAAGCGCGGACGGCGAGGACCGGGTGAACGACTTCAAGAGCGCCCTTCAGGAAACGACGCAGCGAATGAAACTGCCGACGCCGCGCTATTCCATCGTGAGGGAACAGGGTCCCGAGCACTCCAAAGTGTTCACCGTGGAGGTACGGATCGGAAAGGAACTCTCGAGCCGCGCCGAGGGTCTTTCCAAGAAAAGCGCCGGCCAAAAGGCCGCGCAGATTGCTCTGGAGCACCTCAGCGGCCTGAACGGAAGCCAGTCATCAGATAGCTGACGGAGTTATCCTTCAGCTTTTCCCACGAGAATCACGGCGATCTTCGTTCCCGCGACAGTGGTCTGGAGCACCCAATCCGTTTCGCCCATCTTGTCGAAGCCGGCCTGCCAGTCGCTGTCGCCTTTCCACATGCTGAGTACGAGTGGATGCGGGGTGCCGCTGGCCTTACGGCTCATCGCCATGAGGTCGTCGAACTTGGGCGTAGAGTTGGGATCGGCGTCATCGGCTGCCTTGGAGAGAATGAGGAAGTCGCGCTGGGGGGCGACTCCCTGGTGATCTCCATTCGTGGGGTAATAGCTGAAGCGCAGGGTGTACACTCCGGGATTGATAATCTGGCCGCGGCGATCGGCGGCCTTGGCCGGGAAATTGATGATGCCGATGAGTGAGCCGTGTGCAACGGTGTTCCAGGTTACGGAGATTTCCTTGTTTTGCGCGGCGGGCGGAGGCGTCGAGCGGAACCAGATCTCGCAATAGATCTGGCCATCGGGGCCCGTGATTTTCGTGCCTTGCTTATCGAGCATGCCGGCGATTGCGGGCGCCACGTCCGAAGGCGCGGTGCTGAGCGGCTCCATTTTGTACTGCCCGAAAAGAGCGCTTGTTGAAAGAAGAATGAGAGAGGCGAATTTCCGGTTGATCATTGCTGCTCCAATTACCATCGTAGAACAGGATGCAGGACGAGTTGGTGCAGTTTCGAAAGAGGTCAGCGCACAGCGGTCAGAACGTGAGCGGTGAATGAGCGCAGCCAGCATGTCCGGCCGCGCCCGGCGGTCTCAGAGTAGAATTGCATCGATGCAGACTATTCTCCTGGCGCTTCTCTGTTGCTCGGCCCTCTGGGCACAGGCGACCTACGTCCTCCTTCTGAAGGGCGGCCACGTCCTCGACCCGAAAAACAACATCAACGACAAGATGGACGTTGCCATACGCGGGGGTAAGATCGCCCGCGTCGCGCCGTCGATCAACCCCGCGCAGGCCAAAAAAGTGATCCCCTGTGATGGTCTGTACGTGACGCCGGGGCTGGTGGACATCCACGTCCACGTCTATTTCTCGACCGCGCTCGCGTCCAACCTGCACGGCGACTCATCAAGCTACGTGGGGTTCCGCGCGGTCCATCCGGATGGCTACACGTTCCGCACGGGCGTCACCACGGTGATGGATGCGGGCAGTTCGGGATGGCGCAATTTTCCTGAGTTCAAGGACCGGGTCATCGCGAATTCGAAGACGCGGGTGTACGCGATGCTGAATATCGTCGGCAGCGGGATGGCCGGGCGATCGAAGGTAGAGCAGAACCTGGCGGACATGAGCCCGGAAGACACGGCGAGGGTGGCGCGTCAGTATCCCGAATACATCGTCGGCGTGAAGACGGCGCACTACGCGGGTCCGGAATGGACCCCCGTGGACAACGCGGTGAAGGCAGCGACACTCGCCAACATTCCCGTGATGGTGGACTTCGGCTCTTTCCGGCCGGACCGTCCCTACGAAGATCTGGTTACCAAACATCTGCGCGCTGGCGACATTTCCACGCACTTCTACAACGCCGCGGCGCCGCTTGTGGATGCGCAAGGGAAGATCCGGCCGTTCCTTTACGAGGCGCGCAAACGCGGCGTCAAGTTTGACGTTGGGCACGGGGCGGGAAGCTTCTCGTGGAAGAACGCCGTACCGGTGCTCGCGCAGGGCTTCTGGCCGGATTCGATTTCGACGGATCTGCATCAGAGCAGCATGAACGCCGGGATGAAGGACATGTTGAACGTCATGTCGAAGATTCTCAACAACGGCGTTCCGCTGTACGAGGTGATCCGGCGGTCGACCATCAACCCGGCCATGGAGATCAAGCGCCCGCGGCACGGACACCTCAGCGAGGGCGCCGAGGCGGATGTCGCGGTTCTGCGCGTGGACCACGGGCACTACGGTTTTCTCGATTCGCGGGGCGCGCGCCTCGATGGCACGCAGATGCTCGTGGACGAGTTGACGCTGCGGGCCGGCGAAGTGGTGTGGGATTTGAACGGCCGGGCCGGGGAGGAATGGAAAGCGTTCTATAAACGGCAGCCGGCGAGGTAAGCGGCAGCGCACGCAAGATGGAGGCGGAGTACCATGGAGGGAAGCCGGCTTCGCCGATTTGAGGAGCATGTCTCTCCGCCACTGGGTTCCATTCGCGATTGCGTCACTTTGTGTCGCGGCTCCCGCCAGCGCCACGAGCAGCGGGGTTGTGGACTTTGTTCAGAAGAACTGTGTCGCGTGTCATAATTCCAAGTCCAAGGCAGGGGATCTGGACCTGGCTTCCCAACTTGGGGAGGGGACTTTCCATGCCAACCGCGGCATGTGGGAGAAGGTGCTCGACAAGTTGAAGACCGGGCAGATGCCTCCGCCCGCCCTTCCACGGCCGCCGGCGGGAGATGTTGCCGAGGTGACGCGGGGGTTGGAAACCGAATTCGCGCGGCAGGACCGTCTGGTAAAGCCGGCGGCCGGCCGGGTGAGCGCGCGGGGGTTGAACCGCGCCGAGTACAACAACACGATTCGTGATCTGCTTGCCGTCGACATCCGGCCCGCGGACGCGTTCCCCGCCGACGATTCGGCCTTCGGCTTCGACAATATCAGCGACGCGCTGAACCTGTCGCCGGCGCTGCTGGAGAAATATGTAGATGCCGCGGAGCGTGTGGTGCGCACGGCTATCTTCGGGCCGGAGCGGCTGAAGCCGTCGATGATCCACTATCCGACTCCGGTTCGGATCAACGATTCCCGCGGGCATTCCTCTCTGCCGAAGGATCTGTTCCACTACGACCTGACCGGCTTGAGCACGCTTCATTCGGCGCACATCATTCACCGGTTTCCGGTAGACGCCGAATATAGTTTTCGTCTTGTATTAAACGGGCACCGCCCGAATCAGTCCGAACCGGTTCACCCGGCTTTGTACATTGATGGGAAGCTGGTGCAGCAGTGGGAATATGATGCGACAGACCTGGAGGGGCAGATTGTGGAAGGGCGCGCGCGGGTCACCGCGGGCGAGCATCTGCTGTCTGCTACCTACTTGAAGACCTACCATGGCCTGCCGCCGAGCTATCACGGACCGGAGCCTTCGAAACGGCCTGCCGTGGCCCTGATTTCGACGCGCGGCAAGCTCACGGAGCAGGATATTGAAACGCTGCGCAAGTACGGCACCAAGATCAAGACTGACTCCATCGAAACGCGCGTGGACAACCGCTTCGAATCGATCGACGTGGGCGGCCCGTTTCATCAGGTGACCGCGCCGCCGGCGGAGAGCCTGCGCAAGGTGTTTGTGTGCGGGCACGCGGCGGGCAAGCACACGGATACCTGTGCGCGGATGATTGTGACGAACTTCGCCGGGCGAGCGTTCCGCCGCCCCGCCGGCGCGAAAGAGGTGGATGGTGGGCAATTGCGATACGGGATCGAGCTGCGCATACACGAACACACTTTCCTGGAGGGACGCGGATACGCCGCTGGCGGTGGATGTGAACCCGAGGTCGGTATTCGAGCGCCTGTTCGGCAGCTTCGACCCGAGTTTACCGGAGGAAGTTCGAGCCCGCCGGTCGCTGTATCGCAGGAGCATCCTGGACCTGGCGCGGGACAATACGCGGCGGCTGATCACGGACCTTGGTCCCGACGACCGCCGGAAGATGGACCGGTACCAGACGGACATCCGGGAAGTGGAACGGCACATGACCGCGGTGGAGAAGAACATGGTTGTGCCGTCGATGGAAAAACCTTCGGGCATTCCGTTCGAGTACACCGATTATGTGAAGCTGATGTTTGATCTGCAGGCGATCGCGTTTCAGGCGGACCTGACGCGTGTGACGACGATGATGTTGGGCCGCGAAGGAAGCGTACGCACGTATCCGGAGATCGGCGTTCCGGATCCGCATCACCCGTTGACGCATCACCGGGGGCATCCGGACTTCATTGAGAAGATTACGAAGATCAACACGTATCACGTGGAGTTGTTCGGATATTTTCTTGGCAAGCTCCAGTCGATGGCGGAGGGAGGCGGCACGCTGCTGGATCATTCCGCGATTCTTTATGGAAGCGCGCTCAGTGACGGCAAAGCGCACTCCAATTTCGATCTGCCGCTTGTGCTGGCGGGAAGGGCGGGCGGCCTTCGCGGAGGGAGGCACATCGCGGTGGAAGCGAAGACGCCGGTATGCAATCTCTTTGCGAGCATTCTGAACCATGTTGGCGTGGCGGTTGAGAAATTCGGCGACGGCGACGGGGTACTGGATCTGCGCGGCTGACCTCGTGCTTCACGACAAGTGGCGCTGGAAGGTGCGGGCGAGGACTTCGACGTGCGGCGGGTGGAACATCGTAGTGTGGGTTCCGGGAATTTCGTGCAGCGTCACGGGACCGCGGGTGTAAGGCGCCCACTCGCCGGGGAACTTACGGTATGGGCTCGGCGGCGCCTCCTTCGCCCAGAAGTGCACCGATTCTCCTTCGTAGGGTTCGGGCTGATAGCGTTCGAGGGCGAGAGCAGTCAGGTAATCACGGCGGAGTTGCGCAGGGAGAGAACTGCCGGAGGATTTGGAAAGCCCGCGGAACAGACGCCTGGCGACGGTCTGTGAACGCGCATTCAAGTAGGCTGTGGCGCCGTTCAGATCGAGTTTGCGCATCTTTCGCATGTGATAGCGAACTTTGATCCAATTCTCATGGCAGGCGATCCAACGGGCGCGGAATTTGGAGCCGCGAATGGGGAAGACGCCGCGAGCATCGATGAGTCCGAGGAAGGACACCTGCTCGCCGTGACGGGTCAACTGGCGGGCCATTTCGAAGGCCAGCACCGCGGAAAAACACCAGCCTGACAATTGATAGGGACCATGAGGCTGGAAGGATTTGAGGGCATGCACGCACCTGTCGGCTGCGCGTTCCACGGAGAAATCATCGGCGAGATCGCCGGCATCGGGAACGCGAATGGAAAACACGGGCTGATCGGGGCCGAGGAGGCTGGTGAGATGCCGGAATTCGAAGCCTGCGCCGATGAGGAAGAGCGGGGCGCGGGCTCCCGCCGGCTGAAGCGGCAGAATATCGGGCTGCGTGAACGGGGCATCAGCCGATAGCAAGGCAGCCATTTCCGCGATGGTGGGGGCCTCGAAGAGAAAACCCAGCGGCAAGGTATCGCGATGGAAGGCGTGGCTGACGGCTGCGAGGAAGGCGACCGTGGCGAGAGAATCTCCTCCGGACTCGAAGAAGGAGACGTGAATCCCCGGATCACCGGCGCCAAGCGCCTTGACCCATGCATCCGCAAGCAGACGTTCGTTCGGGGTTCGCGGCGGCACATGGGGCTGTGCGGGCGGCGCGGCGGGGTGCCGCTCCAACAGGCGAGGCAAAAGACGGCGGTCGGGCTTGCCTGTAGGCAGCAGAGGGATCCGCTCGAGGAAGAGAAATCGCCGGGGGATCTTGTGGAACGCCAACCTCGACGTAGCGTAACGCTGCAACTGAACTGGCGAAATGGAACTGTCGTGGGCGGGGACCACGGCGAGCGCTACCTCTTCCCCGAGCCCCGGATGTTGCACGGGAAAGGCGATTGCATCGAACACATCGGGATGCGATTGGAAGACCGATTCCACTTCTCGCGGGGAAACCTTTTCGCCGCCCCGGTTGATGAGGTCATGCAGACGTCCGGTCAGAAACAGATGACCTTCAGAATCCTGGTAGCCGCAGTCTCCGGTGTGGAACCAGCCATCGCGAAAGGCTCGCCGGGTGGCGTCCTCATCGCGATAGTATCCGACGGCGACATGCTCGCCGCGGACGGTCACTTCGCCGGTCTCTCCGGGGGGAACTGGAGCGCCGTCGTGGTTGCGGATGACAACTTCCAACCCGGCCGCGACACCCACGGAACCGCGCTTGCGGCACTCGAAGGGTTGAATGGAGATGGGCGGCGCTTCCGACATTCCGTAAACGTGGATGAGCGGAGCGCGGAAGCAGATTTCCAATTCGGCGGCGGCGCTTGGGTTCATGGGCGCCGCGGCGGTGCGGAGAAAGCGGATGCGGCCGCGGCCCAGGACATGCGGGTGGCGGCTGGCCGCCGCGAGCAACGATTCGAGAACGGAAGGAACGGCGGAGAACCAGGTGGGTTTGAAGACGTCCATCCATTCGTAGAAGAGATCGGGTTCGAACCGTGGGCTGGCGATCACGGCGCCGCCGCTGACGGTGGACATCAGGACCCCTCCGGTCAAACCCAGAGAGTGGAACAGCGGAGATATGTTCAGGCACAGGTCCGTGGAGTCGAGGCGGAACGAGTGAGCGAGAGTGCGGGCGGCGTTGAGTATGGTGCGGTGCGAATGCATGACGAACTTCGGCTCGCTGGTGCTGCCGGAGGTGGGCAAGAGCAGCGCGAGATCGGCTGGAGCGGGCGCCACGGCATCGGAGAGAGTTGAGCATTCGGAAATCCGCATCTCGAAGAGGCCGGCCGGCCCTGACGGAAGCGGGTGGATCTCGATGAGAGGCAGGCACAACGATTGGGCGGCGGCCCTCGCTTGACTCGGGCTCTCGGCACTCACGAGGACGGCCGATGGCTCCAGGCGGCGGAAAGCTGCTTCGAAGAAGGGCTGCCGTTCGGCAGGATTGAGGGGAGCATAGGCGCACGAGGCAGAGAAGCACAGGAAGGCCACGCTTGTTTCCGGTCCGTTGGGCAAGGCGGCTGCGATGCGGCTGGACCGGCTCAATCCGGCTTCCCGGAGGAATCGCTCCACCTTCCGGGCATGGCTATGGAGGGCGCCATAGGACAAGGCTTCCCTGTCCGGGCAAACGATACACGGGGCTTCGGGAGAGTGTGTAGCCATCCCCTCCCAAAGTTGCCCGATGGTAGCGGCTTCCGTCATTTATCTGTTGACTTTATCGCACCTCGACGCTGCCCTTGAGATGGATCTGTTCCGAGGAACCGCCAACCATCACATGGAAGACGCCGGGCTCGACGCGGCGCACCATGTTCTGATCGTAGATGGCCAGTTCGTCGGGCTTGAGGGTGAAGCGCACTGCCTTCTTCTCGCCGGACTGGAGCGCAATTTTCCGGAATCCTTTCAACTCCTTCACCGGGCGGGTGACGGAACTGACCTCCTGATTGATGTAAAGCTGGACCACCTCTTCTCCGGCAACGCTGCCTACATTCGTGACATCCGCACTGACTTCGACGCTGCCGCGCGCGCCGATTTGTTTCGCGCTGAGGTTGAGGTTCGAGTATTCGAATCTCGTGTAGCTGAGACCGTAGCCGAATTCCCACAATGGCGTGATGGGGAAGTCCACATATCGCCGCCGGGATTTCGACGGCATGTAGTTGTAGTACACCGGCAGTTGGCCAACGTGGCGCGGGACCGTGATGGGCAGGCGGCCGCTGGGGTTGTAATCGCCGAAGAGCACGTCTGCCACCGCTTCTCCCCCGCGCTCGCCGCAGTTCCAGGCTTCCACGATAGCCGGGATGTGTTCGGCGGCCCACCGGATGGAGAGCGGCCTTCCGTTCTCCAGGACCAGCACCGTGGGCTTCCCGGCGGATGCGACGGCTTCGAGCAGTTCCTGCTGCCGGCCGGTGAGATCGAGACTGGCAACATCACTGCCTTCGCCATCAGTTGCGCGCGGGGTGCCCATATGCCGTTCGCCCAACACCACGATACTCACGTCCGCCTGGCGCGCCGCCTGTTTCGCCAAGGCGATCTCATTCGGCTCCGGGTCCGACACGTCACAGCCCCTGACGTACTTGATTTGGGCATTGGGCGCTTTCGAGCGCACTCCCGCCAGGACCGTCACGACATCCTGCAGAATGCGCCTGGGGACGTAATCGCCAAGCTGGTTGCGCCGGTCATCGGCATTCGGTCCGATGACCGCGATGGATTTCACGCCCTTGCTCAAGGGCAACAGGTCCCGATCGTTCTTGAGCAACACGATGCCCTCGCGAGCCGTGCGGAGAGCCAGATCCTGATTTTCCTTCGTGTGCCCCAAACGGGCGGCTTCGTCAGGATCGACATAGGGATTTTCGAACAGACCAAGCCGGAACTTCTGCCGGAGGATGCGCGCCACGGCGCGATCGATGTCGCCCAGGGAGGCCTTGCCTTCGTGCACGCTTTCGATGAGGGATTTCATGTAGCCGGATTCATAGGAAATGCCGACGTCCAGACCCGCCATCAAGGCCAACTGGCCGGCTTCCTTCTGCGAGGGCGCGACGCGCTCGTAGACCAGGGTCCCGATGCCGCCGCCTTCGCTGAGCACCAGTCCTTTGAAGCCGAGTTGCTCGCGCAAAATGTGGGTGAGAATCTTTGCCGAAGCGTGGGTGGGCACGCCGTCTATAGCAGGGTAAGTAGCCATGACTCCGAGCGCTCCGGCCCTGATGCCCGCGGCCCAGGGAGGTAAGAAGACTTCCCACAACATGCGGTCCGATATGTGCATTGCGCCGCGCTCAAGGCCGCCGGCGGGTTGGCTTTGTCCCGGATAGTGGCAAAGGCCGGCCACCACTTTGTCCTTGGCGGAAACGTCGTAGCCTTGGGCTCCGCGGACGATGGCTTCGGCGATGCGCGAGCACAAGTAGGGATCCTCGCTGAAACCCTCTTCGTTGCGTCCCAGGCGTGGGTCGCGATTGGGCTCCACCACCAGCGTGTATAGCTGATGTATGCCGACGGAGCGAGCCTCGCGCGCGGCTGTTGTATATATCTGGCGCACCAAGTCAATGTTCCAGGTGCTGCCGATGGCGAGACCTTCCGGGAAGATGGTCTTGTCCGAGCACATCACGCCATGCGTTCCCTCCTCGCTTTGCAGCAGGGGTATGCGGAGGCGGTTTTTTTCGATGGCAAGCTTTTGCAGTTCGTTGAAGTAGAGGGCCTGCTCACGAGCCTTCCCCTGGAGCGCGTTGTCAGCGAGCGTGAAAAACCCGCCGCCTGGTCCGATATCGGCGGTCAATGTGCCGAGGGTGAAGCGGCGGCAGGCTTCCTGTTTCGCTATGGGATCCTTGCCGAGCGGGTCGAGATAGACGCACGGCATGTTCATCTGACCGATTTTCTCGAGCAGAGTCATGCGCCCCAGCAGGTCGTGGATTCGCTTCTCAACCGGCTGTTTGGAATCGAGGTAGATGGGAGTCTGTGCGGCGGCGGAACAGACGAGCTCGGCCAGCGCGAGGAGCAAGGTAAGACAGGTTTTGCGCGGCATAACGTCCCTCCTGGGCACGTTCAGTGCAAGCATTCGAGCGTTTTTTCGAAAGCCCGGATAATGTCGGCTTCGTCCTTTTCCGTCAGGCAGGAGGGCACGGCGAGCAACAGGCTGCGCTCGAACAGGCTATCGGCCACGGGGCAGGCTCCCTTTGAATAGTCACGAGCGAGCCCGGCATTTTCGGAGAGGGAGAAAGCCAATCCTTTGCGCGCCACCAGGCTGCGGTTGTTGTAGTAAAGGTGGAGTCCCCATTCCGTCATGCGGATATTGGAGACGCCTTGCGGGAACGTTACGATTCCCTCGGCGCGCAGGGCCTGCTTGACGGCTTGCGCGGTTTCCGCATCCGCATAGGTGGTGAGGAGGAAGCAGCCTGTATCGCCCGCCGGATCGAGGATGCGCCGCAAGCGGACGTCTTCGGAACGGGCGAGCGCCTGGCGGATGCGGTATTTGCTATGGCGCATTGCCCGGATGGTTACGGGAAGTTTTTCGAGCTGCACGCGCAAGATGGCGGCGCGAATCTCATCCATCCGGTATCCGCGTCCCCACAGGCACAGTTCCGGGTCGTTGGTGTCCAGGCGGCCCTCGTCGTCGCGGGCGTATCCGAGGTCATGGCAGGCGACCGCGCGGCGGTAGAGTTGCTTGTCATTGGTGACGACACAGCCTCCTTCTCCGGCTGTCATGTTCTTGTTCATCTGGAAACTGAAGACGGCGATGTCGCCGAACGTGCCTACGCGCCGGCCGTGGATGCCGCCTCCGGCGCACTGGGCGCAGTCTTCCAGCAGATAGACGCCGTGTTCGCGGGCGACGGCGCGCACGGATTCGACATCGCCGGGGGCTCCGCTCATGTGCACCATGATGATGGCGCGCGTGCGCGGCGTAATGTTGCGGCGAACTTCGGACGGGTTCAGGCAGAAGGTGTCATCGATATCCGCCAGCACCGGGATGGCGCCGAGATTCACCACCGCGGCAACCACGGAAACCCAGAGGTAGGCGGGTACGATCACTTCGTGTCCCGGTCCTACACCGAGGGCGGCGAGAGCAGTGTGCAGGGCGCCGGTGCCGCTGGTGACGGCCAAGGCGTGATTGACGCCGAGAAACTGCGCAAATTCCGCTTCCAGACACTCCACCTGCTTTTGCAGATTCATGCCGTAGTAGCGAAACGGCGAGCGCGCCCGCAGCACGGACACCACGGCTTCGATCTCGCGGTGATCCATGTAATGCACGCCGGGGAATTCGAGGGGCAGGGGCTCGGTCCGAACCGGCGAGCCACCCGCGAGAGCCTGATCGTCACTCGAAGGCTTTTCGTGTGTCATATGGACTCAGACCTCATTTCCCGTTTCGTCATCAGGCAAACGGGTTCACGTGCCATCACTTCCGGTCTGTGTCCATTGTTGCATTTCAGGGGAAAAAGATGGCGCGGTCTTACATGTCGAGGCGTCTGCCGTCCGGGCCCCAGCCTTTGGTACAGAAATGGGAAGCATTCGGAGTCTGGTAGCGGACCTTGGCGAGGCCGGGCGTATCGAGTTTCTTGTAGCCTTGAAAGCGTGATTCGAGCGCGAAATCGAGGATGCCGCTGGTGAGCATGGTTCGCTCCACGGGATAGGGCGCAACGCCGGTTTCAAACATCTGCTCGATGTTCCTGACCAGGCAGCCGAAGTGATGGTGGGGCCGGCGCTCCTGGAGGTACATCAAAGTGGAGACGGGCTTGGCCTGGCCTTCGACATCGACGGCGACAGTGAAATCCTCGACAAGGCCGGTCATCAGAAACGCCGCGGCGCGCAGGCCATCGTTGTATTCGAGCACGAACACGGCGGGCGATTTCACCAGATCACCGGGCGCGCCGGGCTTGCGCGTCCTGCTATGCGTGAGCGCTTCTTCGAACAGGCTCTTTACCCAGCCGTTGCGCTCAATGAAGTTCCAGCAATCCTGCTTTTCGAAGCACTGCACGGAACGGACGCCGGTTTCCCCGCCCTTACGCCGCTCGACCATGCACTGGAGAGCCTCGAGCACGTGGAAGCCGTAGATATCGAGCCCGCTATAGGAGATGGCGACCGCATACTTCTGGGCTTTGCCGAATGGCGTGTCGATGGCGGGCACACGGTAGGCGACGGGCACGGAAGAGCCGGCGAGCATGGGGAATTTCAGTTCCCTGGAGATCTCCACCATGCGCCGCGCCTGGCGCCAACTGTAGGAAAGATGCTTGTCGTTGAACACCGGCACGGAGCGTCCGTTCTGACGGAAGACGTCGGTGATTTTGAGGAACATTTCGAAACGGGGATAGAGCGTCTGTCCCTTGTCATTGACGGGATAATCGCCGTGCTCGCCAATAAGGATGACGCCATCGACGGCAAGATTGTCACCGCCAAGCGTGAGGGCTTCCTGCACGGTGCGGAAGACCGGTACGCCGTACTTCTTCGCCATGGGGCGGCTCATGTCGTTCTTGGGCACATGCTCAGTGAACATGGCGACGATCTTCGAGCGCGGATAGGGCGGCTTGTCGTCCTGGTTGTAGCCTTCGAGGTATTTGCCGATCACCACGTCGGCATGGGAACCAAGCCAGTATTCGGTGAGGATGGCGGCGATACGTTTGGGCGGAGCGGCAGGGGCGGGCGCGGCCAGGAGTGCGGAGGCGGAGGAAGCAAGAAAAGTGCGTCGGTTCATCGGTGCTTAGGCTATCAAAGTTGAGCACGGGAGCGCGCCTACTCAACAAACCTGAGCGCAAACAGCTTTGCGCTTCGCATCCTGACGCGTAGGCGAATCGTCCGGCCGGCAAGCGGGGACACGTCCTTGCGTCCTTTCCAGGACACCGTCATGCGCACATTGTTGCCGTTGAGGGGGTCCGAATCGGCGAGCGTGAAGCCGGGAATGAGCTTGCCGGATTCCTCGAGGATCTCCACTTTGGCCATGCCGCCCGCGCTGGTGTCGAGGTTCAACTCGAGGCGTGATCCTTTGAAGCGCAGCGGCGGGGAGAGAAACCAGCCCCCTTCGTAATCCGCGTCGGCTGAGACAAAACCATCCACGCGCATCACGGCGCGTGAGATGGCCGCTTCCCTTCCCTTGGCCGCCGGATCGAGGCGGTGGGAATGGTCCATATTCTGGCCGAAGTAGTAGATCCACAACTCGTCGCCCATGCGCACCGGCCGCGGCACGGGATAGATCCATTTCGAATCGAAGGCTCCATCGGGGCCGGTGCGAAGGAAAGGACGCCTCGGCAGGGGGCGCGAAAAATGCCGCCCGTCGCGGCTCACCGCGAGTTGGATATCCGAGGTGGATGGGTAAGCTTCGGCGCCGCTTCCGCGAAAGTGATGAAAGACGGGGATGAGGGCGATGTAGACGCCTTCGTAGCGGAATACGCCGGGGCCATAGAAATCGAACGGGGAAGCAGTCGCGGCGGCTTTGCGGCCGTCCGGGGGAAGGATGTCCTCGCCGCGCGCCATGGCGTGAAACGGATCGATGATCATCGCGGGAGAAGCAGTGAGATCGCGCTCGTCCGGTTCGAGCGCAATGGCAAAGCTATCCCAATGAATCATGTCATTCGATTCGTTGTAGCTCGCCATGCGCGCCCCGTAGGCTGCGCCGTCGCGAACCCATTCGCGGCTGTAGCCGACATAACGGGAGACGCGCGGGTCCCTATGTTGTTCGCCCGCGAGCCGTTGCGCTCTACAAGGCCCAACACGGGTTTTCCGAAGTGAATGCCGTCGAGGGATTCGGCGTAGGCCATGCCCATGAAGGGCGGGTTCTGTCCGGGCGGCGGTTCCCCGGCGAGGATGTTGTACCACAAGCGGACGCGGCCGTCTTCCTGAACCACGGTGGAATAGCTGCCCATCCGCGCATCCTGTTCCCAGGGTGCGTTCATGGTGACCAGCTTTTCGCGTGTCTGGTAGGGCGGATTCGCCGTCAGCGTGACGCCTTCGGACATCTCGAGCAGCTTGTGATCAATGAACAGTTGCTTCCGGCTGCCGATATCGAGCACCTGCGCCGGCAGCGCCGCGGCGCAGAGAAGCATCAGCCATGGTTGCATAGCAGCCTGTTAATACCGCAGCAGCGGCTTGACGGCGGCGGCGATGCGCTCCGGATCCTCGTCGCGCATGCACCAGGGGCTGAAGACGACGACGCCGTTTCGCACTCGCGACGGATCGGGGTGGACGCTCGGGCTGCCGCGCTCGAGCGCGACACACAGGTCCATGGCGGTGCGCGGGGCTTCCCTGGCGAGGTGTAACTCGAGTTTCGGCACCGTGCCCCCGGCTACCTGAATGCGCGCGTGATCCACCCCGGTCAACGCGGCTTGCAACCGCTGGATGAGGCCTTTGAAACGCCGCGAACGATCCTCGTCCGTTTCGGCGATGAATTTCCGGAGAGCCACAAGCAGGCCGATGACGGTTTCCTTGCCCACCTTGCAGGGACGGCCGATGCCGTGCTGCGGCGCGCCGATGAGGCGGTGTTTGTCGATGAGGGATTGGGGAGGGTCCCACTGCTCCCAATAGATATCGAGGTCGAGGTGTTGGAGGATGGCGGACATGATGAGGTCGCGTTTGCCGGCAAGGATGCCGGAGCCCTGCGGGCCGCCGATCGCCTTGCCGCCGCTGAACGCCACCAGATCCGCGCCTTCGGCGATGAAGCGTTTCAGATTGCCGGCCGGAGGCAGTTGCCCGGCGGCATCCACAATCACCGGGATGCCCGAGGCGTGCGCCACCTTGGTCACTTCGGGCAGCGGCGGCTGCGAATTGCCGCCGGCAACATAGAAGACGGCCGCCGTTTGATCACCGATCTCCTCAGCGATTTCCCAGGCTTCGGCGTCGCGCACGCCTGCGCCGGCATAGCGGTCCGCCAGGCCGACTTCCACCAGGCGCGCGCCGGTGGTCCGGACCGCGTGGTCATAGAAGTTGCGCTGGCTGCGGACCATGATCACTTCCCGTTTCATGCCGCGCGTATCGGGCAGCCGGCCCATTTTCCCGGGATCGAGCCCGGCGATGCAGGCCGCGGTTCCCAGCAGCAGGCCCGCCGCTGCGCCGGAGGTGACAATGCCGGCCTCGGCTCCCGTCACTTCGGCAATCACTTTGCTCGCACCCGCCTGCAATTCCGTCATGTCCACGCAGTGGGTTGCGGCTTCGGCCATGGCGGCGGAGACTTCGGGGTCGAGGAAACCTCCCGAAAGGCGAGTGGACGGTCCCTTGGCGTTGATGATGGTGCGGACTTGAAACTGGTCGTAGATGCTCATGCGTTTCTCTTGAGAGTATCCCGCAATCGTCCTTATGCGTGCCCTTTAATGGGTTGGGCGCAGGCAGGGAATGCGGACATCGCCTGGTTTCCTTTGTATTCCAACTCGTCGAGGAGGCCGATGCGTGAGGTGTAATACGCGAAGACGGTGATCTGCTTCAGGTCCGCGAAGAAATGCCCGGCTTCGGTCTGCGGATGGGATTCCTCGGGCGCAAGCGACGCGAGCACCGCCTTGCGTTGGGCGGGGCCGAGGGTTTGGAACGGCTTGCCCTGGCTCTTTTCAGCGTATTGGGCGAAGGCCTGCACGCGGCTTCGCCACCGCTGTTGATCCTTTGGAGGGCTGTTGGCGGCGATGAGGTGGATGTACTCGCTTACTCCGGCCGCGCGGGCACCCGGCGAATGCTGGTCCGCGGGGAGGATCATTTCGCTGACGAGGTCCAGCAGTTCCATCTCCCGAGGCGTGAAGAACCGGTCTGGTTGCCGCGCCCGGGCCAACCGGGTTTCGAGGGTCGCCCAGCCTGCTACCGCAATCGCGGCGCGGCGATCGATGCTCATGCGATTTCTCCTTTCCTCATGCCATCGGCGAGATATTCGGACGCTCTCCAGGCAAGCGCCATGATCCACGTGGTGATGCCATGCGTCCCCGGCAGGGACACGAAGCAGCTCGCGTCCGTGACGAACAGGTTCTTTACGTCGTGGGACTGGCAATATGGGTTCAATACGCTGGTTCTTTTGTCCGAGCCCATGCGCGCCGAGCCGCATTCGTGCGTCGCGTCGCCCATGGGCTCGAGGTATTTCCTGTAAGGCAGCAGCTCGGCTCCGCAGGCGCGAAAGATCTGTTCCATCCAGCCGTACATGTCCTCCATCATCTCCCTGTCGTTATCCTTGGCGCCGGCGTGGAAGCGGACTTGGGGGATTCCGTAGGCATCCTTCTTCTCAGGATCGATTTCGAAGTAGTTGTCGTAATCCGGCAGACGCTCGCCGTATCCGCGCAGCGAGATGGCGCCTCCGTACTGCTCGCGGATCTGCCGTTTCAGGTCCGTGCCCCAGAGCCCGGCGTTGCCTGCGCTGCTTACGCCGCGGCCGAAGCCTGTGCCCAGCAGGAGGAAGTATCCGCCGTAATAATTGTTCTTGCGGTTGTAGTTAAACCGGGGGATGGTCATGTGCGAGCCGCCGGCTCCGTCTTCGTTGACTCGCGTTCGGTTCTTCAGCGCCGGGGCCAATGCGACGACGGCGCCGGACTTCGTGCTGTCCATCAGGTAATGGCCGATCAATCCGCTCGAGTTGCCCAAACCATTGGGGTGGAATCGTGATTTGGAATTGAGCAGAATGCGGCCGGATTCCACCGTGCTTGCGGCCAGGACGACGGCCTTCGCTTCCACTTCATAATGCTGCTTCGTGTTGGCGTCGAAGAAGGAGACCCCCCGCGCGCGGCCTTCGCCATCCACAAGCACCTCGTGCGCCACGGCGTAGGTTTGCAGCGTGAAATTCGGTTTCCCCTTCAGCTTCGGAATGATCACATCGAGGCTGCTGAAGCGCGCGCGCACGTCACATCCATTGCCGCAGGCTCCGCAGTAATGACAGGGCGGGCGCCCGTCATAGGCGGCGCTGAGCACGGCGGTCCGTTCCGGCAGCACCGGTACACCGATTCTCGCGGCCCGGTCCTTCAGCCAAAGCTCCGTGCAACGCGGGTTGTGCGCCGGACCGGCATAGACACCATCCGGCATGTTGAAATAGCTGTCGCGGCTGCCGCAGATTCCTACCAGGCTCTCCGCCTTGTCGTACCAGGGCGCCAGTTCCTCATAGGAGATGGGCCAATCCTCGCCGAAGCCCTGTTTCGATTTCGCCTTGAAGTCGAGCGGACCATGGCGGAAACAGGCGCGTCCCCAGGTGTTGGTGCGTCCGCCGACGGCGCGCAGGCGCGTCCAGTGAAACTCCGGGGCCGAACGGTAGGTGTCTTTGCGCGGGTTGGTGTAGAGATGGTCCGTGTACTCGTTGATCTTCCACAGGCCGTCATATTCGCCGGGACGGCCGTGGCCGCGAAACTTCAGTTCCCACGGCCAGGTGTGGGTGCGGAAATCCTTCGGCGGATTCAGCATGCGGCCCGCTTCGAGCAGCAGCACATCGAGCCCCTGATTCACGAGGACGTATGCCGCGGTAGCGCCGCCCGCGCCGGAGCCCACAACGACGACGTCGTATTTCTTCGCCATGTCCGCCGCCTCCCTGGCGTGTCTTTCACTATAAACCCGTGCTGGTAACAGGTATATGTATCACCGGCACGCGCTACACTGGCCTCACCATGCGAATGTGGATCTGGGCATTGCTCCTTCTTCCTGCTGCTTTCGGCCAGCAGACCGGCGAGCCATGGCCGGAGTGGACTCCAGGCACGCTCGATATCCACCAGATCAATACGGGGCGCGGCAATTCGGCTCTGCTGATTTTCCCCGACGGTACCAGCATGTTGATCGACGCCGGAGATGGCGGCCGTCTCCCGCCACGCGGGACCGCGCCGCGCCCGGACGCATCGCGCGGTCCTGGAGAATGGATCGCGCGCTATGTCAGACGCATGCTGGCCCACGACGCCGCGCCTGCCATCGACTATGGATACCTCACACATTTCCACGAGGACCACATGGGCGCGCCGGGGCAGAATTCGAAGACCGCGCGCGGCGGCTACAAGGTCGCCGGCATCACGGAGGTGGCTGAATATATCCCAATTCGGAAGATGATCGACCGGGGCTGGCCGGACTACCACTACCCCGCCCCACTCGAAGACGCGATGATGAGGAACTACCGCGCCTTCCTCGCCTGGCAGCGCGCGCACAACGGTTTGCAAATAGAGCGGCTTCACCCCGGGCGGAATGATCAGATTGTGCTGTTGCGGGAGCCGAAGAGGTACCCGAACTTCGAGGTGCGCAACATCGCCGCCAACGGCGAGGTGTGGACCGGAGTGGGGACGAACACGCGGGCGCAATTTCCGCGGATTCAGGACCTGCGCAAGGAGGAGCACCCCACGGAAAACATGTGCTCGCTCGCCATCCGCGTCAGCTACGGCAAGTTCGACTACTTCACGGGCGGCGACATGCCCGGCGCGCGGCGATGGGGGGCGCCGGTTTGGAACGATGTCGAAACGCCGGTGGCGCAAAGCGTGGGAGCCGTGGAGGCGAGCCTGCTCAACCATCACGGCAATCGCGATTCGCAGAATGCGTTTTTCCTGGCCTCGCTGCGGCCGCGTGTGCTGATCATTCCGGTGTGGTCGTCTGACCATCCGGGCCACGATGTGCTTGACCGCATCTATTCCCAGCGCATCTATCCCGGGCCGCGGGATGTATTTGCCACCAACATGCTCGAATCGAACCGGCTGGTGATCGGCGAACTGCTTGACCGGCTGAAGAGTTCGCAGGGCCACATCGTGGTGCGCGTCGATCCCGGCGGGTCGTCATTTCGCGTGATCATTCTGGACGATACCGCGGAGACGTTTCGCGTGAAGGCGGTCTTCGGACCGTATGAATCGCGCTGAGGATTGCCGCCATGAACGCCTTCCGCATCGCACTCGCCAACCTTCGCTTTCCTTCAACCCCCGGCGAATCCGTCGAACTGGCCGAACAAGCCATCGCGCAGGCGGCGAGAGAGGGCGCCGGGATCATTTGCTTTCCGGAATGCTTTGTCCCCGGATACCGCGCGGCGGGGAAGAATGTGCCTCCTCCCGATCCCGGGTTTCTCGAACGCGCCTGGTCCGCGGTCGCCGCCTCGGCGGCGAGCGCGAATGTCGCCGTGATTCTTGGCACCGAACGGGTGGCGGCCGGCGGATTGTTAATCACCGCACTGGTCGTCGACCCCGGCGGATCCATCGCGGGGTTTCAGGACAAGGTTCAGATTGATCCCTCGGAAGAGAACACCTACAAGGCTGGTTCGGGGAGGCGCATGTTCGAGACGGGGCCATTGAAATTCGGCATCGCGATCTGTCATGAGGGATGGCGGTATCCGGGAACGGTCCGCTGGGCGGCTCGGCGCGGCGCGCACGTTGTGTTTCATCCGCACTTTCATGAAGCCGAACCCGGCAGCTACCGGCCCACGACGTTCGCGGATCCGGCAAACACGTTCCACGAGAAGGCTGCATTGTGCCGCGCGGCGGAGAATACCTGCTACTTCGCCATGGTCAATGTGGCGAGCGAAGGGTCGCCAACTACATCGGCCGTGGTGCGGCCCGACGGCACGCTGCTCTGCTACCAGCCCTACGGCCAGGAGGGCCTGCTTTGCGCGGACATCGATCTCGACACGGCCACGGGGCTGCTCGCATCACGCTGCAAGACCTATGAGCCCTCATGAGGACTACCGCAAGGGCGGCGTCGAAACCGGAGGCCGCCGGTGATGCGTCGCCTGCTCATAGGCGTAGGCGAGGCGGATCAGCGTCGATTCGGACCATGCGCGTCCGTAGAAGGTCATACCCGCCGGAAGCCTGCCGCCCCTGGTGTATCCCATCGGCACGTTAATGGCGGGGAAGCCCGTCACCGGCGAAAAGAGCTGGCTGTTGTCGCCGTGAGGCGTATTGAGATCGCCGATGAGCCGCGGCGGATTGCTCCATGTGGGATAGACAAAGGCATCGAGCCTCAGCGCGTCCATGGTCTTGTTCACGGCGGAGCGCAACCGCTCGCGGTACGAGGTGTCCGCCTGGCATTCCGGCGAATCGGGGCCGTTTGCTGGGCCTTTCTCCGCCTGCTCGAGCCGGAAGCGCACCGAGGGGTGGAAACGGCCGGATTTGATGACATCGGCGAGGCTTTTCACGGGGAGGGTGTCCGCATGGGCGGCCAGGAAGCGATTGATGTCGTACTTGAAGCCCATGCACGGCCCCATGCTTTCGGGCCGCTTGATGGCATCCAGACCTTCGATGGTTGCCGGGTCGATCACGGCGGCGCCCGCGCGGCGGAGGTCGCCGAGCGCTTTATAGAATACCTGCTCTACTTCGGGATCGGTTGTATCGCTCTTGTAGGCTTGGCGAAGCACACCGATGCGGGCTCCCTGAAGGCCGGTTACCAGTAGAGCGTCCGCGTAGCGCGGCAATTTGCGGCCGTGCGCGGCGGCGGTGACCGGGTCATCCGGGTCCTCACCCACAATTACCTGAAACACCGCCACGGCGTCGGCGACGCTGCGCGCCATCGGTCCGGCGATGTCCGCCAGAAGCGCCAGCGGGATGACGCCGCCGCGGCTGGTGAGCCCGCGCGTGGAGCGAATGCCCACCAGCGCCTGGTGCGAGGAAGGTCCGCGGATGGAGTTTCCCGTGTCGGTGCCGAGGCCGGCTGCTCCGAAACTCGCAGCCACAGCGGCTGCCGTGCCGCCGCTGGAGCCGGCGGTGGAGCGGTCCGGAGCGTACGGATTTTTCGTGTACCCGGGCAGGATGGAACTCACGGTTTCATAGGGGCTGAAGGCCCACTCGGCCATGTTCGACTTCGCGAGCACGAGGCCGCCCGCTTCTTTGATGCGGCGTACTTGAAACGCATCCTTCGCCGAAACAAAGCCGGCGAGCGACAAGGAGCCGTTCGCGCTCTGCAGGCCGACGGTCTCGAAGTTCTCCTTCACAATCACCGGGACACAGTGGAGGGGGCCGATGAAGCCCGATTGTGTAAACCGCCGGTCCAGTTCATCGGCCTGCTGCGCGGCGGCCGGGTTCACCTGGACGATGGCGTTGATGGCTGGGCCGTTCTTGTCGTAGGCGTCGATGCGGCGGAGGTATTGCGACACCAGTTGGCGGCAGGTGAGGCGGCCGGCCCGCATTTCGGCGTGGATCTGCGCGATGGAGGCTTCGGTGACTTCGAAGGGCGCGGGCGCTTGCGCGAGGCAGAGGCCGATGGCGGCGAGCAGGAGGAGAAGGAGGCGGGCCATGCGTGATTGTACTAGTTCGTCACGGCGTGACCAACGGCGAAGCAGGGTAGACTTGATCCCATGCGGCACTCGATGAGGTTCGCGTTCATTCTTCTGGTTGTGGTTTCCGCCGGCGCGCAGACGAAGCCCCGCGCGCGGGATCTTGGCGTGATGCTCGAAGGGGCGCCCGGGCCCCTCAACGCCATTGTCGATGTGGCGGGAGTCGAGGTGGGACACAAGACGCTGATCGAAGGCGACTCGGTGCGGACCGGCGTCACGGCGGTGTGGCCGCGAGGGAAGCAATCGTCCGATCCCGTCTTCGGCGGATTCTTTTCGCAGAACGGAAATGGCGACATGACGGGCACGCACTGGCTCGAGGAATCAGGGTTCCTCGATGGGCCGGTGCTCATCACGAACACGCACAGCGTGGGCGTGGTGCGCGACGCATTTCTCGGATGGCTGGTGAAGAAAGGGCGCAAGCCCGGGACGAACGTGCTGCCTTTCGGTTTCTATACCTATCCCATCGTGGCGGAAACTTACGACGGGCGGCTCAACGACATCAACGGATTTCACGTGAAGCCGCCGGACGTGGAGGCGGCGCTCGAGGCGGCTTCTTCCGGTCCCGTCGCCGAGGGGAATGTAGGCGGGGGTACGGGGATGGTGTGCTACGGATTCAAGGGCGGCATCGGCACTTCGTCGCGCAGGCTGACCGCGGCGGAAGGCGGCTATACGGTGGGCGTGCTGGTGCAGTGCAATTGCGGAAGCAGGCGGCAACTGCGCGTCGGCGGGTTGCCCATCGGGGAGGAACTCGCGGCGGCGCTACCGGTGGCTTCGCGTCAGCCGCTGTATCCGGAGGACGTGGGATCCATCATCATCGTGGTGGCTACGGATGCGCCGCTGCTGCCGCATCAGGTGAAACGTCTGGCGCGGCGCGCCACCATGGGCCTGGCGCGCACGGGATCGACTTCGGGCAACGGATCGGGCGATATCTTTATCGCGTTCTCCACCGCCAATGCCGGCGCGGCCGCGGCCGCTGCTCCGGTGGGCGTGCGGATGATGCCGAACGATGCGCTGAACCCCGTCTTCGACGCCACTGTGCAGGCTACCGAAGAAGCCATCCTGAACGCCATGGTAGGCGCCGAAACCATGACAGGGAATCGAGGAAACAAGATCTACGCGCTGCCGCGCGAGCGCTTGAAGGAAGTCCTCAAGAAGTACAACCGCTACGTCCAATGACGCCTTGCGGTATGCTGCATGGAAATGATTCGCGGCATCCCACTCCTGCTGCTGTTCGTTCAAACTGCTCCGGGCGGCGAATGGACGCGGTTCCGCGGGCCTAACGGCTCGGGCGTCGCTGATGGCAAGCCGCTGCCGCGCGAGATCGGCGCCGGAAAGAATGTCGTCTGGAAGACGCTGGTCCCTATGGGCAAGTCCTCTCCGGCGGTGATTGAAGATCGAATTTTTCTCACTGGCCACGAGAACGGCAAACTGCTAACGCTGGCTTTCGATCGCAAGACCGGGCGTGAATTGTGGCGCAAAGAGGCTCCTGGGAACCGGGAAGAAAAACGCAACAGGCTGAATGATCCCGCGGCCCCGAGCGCCGCGAGCGACGGCCGCAATGTATACGTCTTCTTCGCCGGCTACGGTCTGGTGAGCTATACGGGCGAAGGGGAGGAGAGATGGCGCCTGCCGCTCGGCCCGTTCACCAATTTCCACGGGATGGGTGCATCGCCCGTTCTCGCCGAGGGGAAGGTGCTGATGATCTGCGATCAGGATATCGGCGCTTTTCTCATCGCCGTGGATCAGAACACCGGCAAGCAGGCGTGGAAAACAGAGCGGCCGGAAATGGTGCACAGTTTTTCCACTCCCATCGTTCATCGCACGGACAGCGGCTCCATGGAGGCCATCGTACCGGGCTCGTACCAGATGGTGAGCTATGCTGTGGCGACGGGCGCGGAGTTGTGGCGGGTGCGCGGCCTCACCTACCAGGTGAAGTCGGCTCCGGTGATCGGCGGGAATACCCTCTACTTCAACGGCTGGGCGCCCGGCGGCGAGCCCAGCGAGCACATGGAACTGCCTGCATTCGAAGAGATGATCCGCGGCTATGACAAGGACCGCGACGGCAAACTCTCCAAGGCGGAAGTGCCGAAGAACTGGCATCCGGGCACGTGGGACATGCAGGACCTGAACAAGGACGGACTGCTCGACAAGAAGGACTGGGAGTATTACCGGATGCGCCGGATTTCGACAAACTCGGCGATGGCCATCCGGCTTGGCGGAAAGGGCGACGTCACCGCGACGCACGTGCTGTGGAAATACCGGAAATCTTTGCCGGATGTTCCCGGCGTCCTGCTCTACCGCGACGTGCTATACCTGATTCGTAACGGCGGCATCCTGCAAACGCTGGACCCTGCGACGGGCAGTCTGCGCAAGCAGGGCCGGCTTCCGCACGCGCTCGACGAATACTATGCCTCGCCGGTTGCGGGCGACGGGAAGGTGTATCTCATCAGCCGCAATGGAGACGCAACTGTGCTCGAGGCGGGCGGCGATTGGGGGATTGCGGCTACGGGTGAATTCGGCGAGGAGGTGTTCGCCACTCCCGCCATAGCCGATGGCCACATCTGGGTGCGGACCACCACCGCGCTCTACGATTTCGCGCAATAGAAGAGGAGGAGTCGCATGGTGAAACGAAGATCAATGCTCGCCGGTTTGGGCGCGGCGGTCGGGGCGCATGCGTTGCCGCCTGCTGAACCGCGCGCCGTTCCCCGCGGCACGTCCGCGCTGCCGCCGCGCAAAGTGATTGTGGGCACGGTCATGCAGCCGTATTGGGAAAAATACCCGGGACTCGAAAAACGCCTCAATCAACTCGAAGGCGATGTCGATCGCATGGCGGAGGAGTCAAAGAGCAAGTATGGCCGCGGAGTGGATCTTGCGATCCTTCCCGAAACCAGCATCACGGGCGAGGCGGATAACGACGCGCTCGCGCATTCCGTGCCGTTCGAAGGCCCGGTGGGCGACCGCTTCACGCGCCTGGCGCGGAGGCGCCGCTGTTACATTGTTGTGCCCGCCTACCTGCGCGAATCATTCGATCCCAAGCAATGCTCCAATGCCGCCGTGCTGGTTGGCCGCAAAGGCGAGGTGATCGGCGCCTACCGCAAGATGCACCTGGTGGTGGCCGCGGACGGCAAAACCATGGAGGGCGGCGCGACGCCGGGCAAGGAACTGCCGGTGTTCGATTGCGACTTCGGGAAACTGGGCATCCAGATCTGCTATGACATGGAGTTTGACGACGGCTGGCAGGCGCTCGCCGGCAAGGGAGCGGAACTCATCGCCTGGCCGACACAATCGCCGCAGACCTCGCAACCCGCGGCGCGCGCGCGGGAGCAACGCTGCTATATCGTATCGAGCACCTGGCGCAACAATGCCTCCATCTTCGAACCCACGGGCAAGATCACGGCGCAGATCCGGCCGCCAAAGGAGATTCTTGTTCAGGAGATCGACCTGAGCTACGCTATCCTGCCGTGGAGTTCGAAGCTGAAGAACGGCCGCGCGATGTGGGAGGCGTTCGGCGACAGGGCCGGATTCCGCTACTACGAAGACGAGGATTGCGGCA
>JADLBG010000680.1 GCA_020847895.1 Bryobacterales bacterium | reverse complement strand
TACGCCGTAAACTGCTACTGCTTCTACACGTCGGACCGCGGGCCGATGGCGAATCCGCCGGGCGCCCTGTGGAAGATTGTGCCCGCCGGCGAAGTGCCCCCCGGAGCGTCCACGGCACGCACGGTGCAGGAAGTCTCCGAGGTTTCGACAACCACGGGCGGGACGCCCGTGTTCCGCCATCCGCTGGACAACAAGCCATTGCAATTGAACATGCACCCGAACGAGACGATTACCCCCCAGGTACGGACGTTCCAGGCTACGGGAAACAATCCCTACAAGGGCGATGCGGCGGCGATCCAGGCAGGCAAGAAGGTGTACATGCAGTGGTGCGCAAGCTGCCATTTGGAGAACGCCACGGGGCGAATGGGATCGAACCTGGTGGATAGCCAATACACCTATCCGCGCGTGGCGACGGATGTGGGGGTGTTCGAGGTGGTTTACGCGGGGGCCACGGGCGCGATGCAATCCTTCGGGAACCGAATCCCGCAGGACGACATTCTGAAGATCATGGCTTATCTATCGAGCCTGAAGAAGTAAGCGAGCGTGAAGAAGTAAGGCTATTGGAGCCTGACCTCTTCGCCCTCGGAAAGGCCTGAGAGACAGACGGCGTAAAGATTGTTCCTGTCACCGAGGGAGACTTCGCGCTTCTGGAAAGTTCCATCGGGTTGCTTGACGAAGACGAAGTACTTGTTCTTCTCCGTGTTGACGGCGCCCAGGGGAACCATGGTGGCGCGGTCTTTGGAGTCGACAACGACATCGGCATAAGTGGAAAGATCGGGAATGAGGCGTTCATCCACGCCGTCGATGGAGATACGAATGGGAACGTTGCGAATGTAGTAATTCTGACGCCAGCCGCCGACCGCAAGGGCTCCGATGCTGAATACTTTGCCCTTGAGTTTCAGGCCCGGGAACGCATCGAGACCGATCAACGCCTTCTGGCCGATGCGGAAATCGGTTGCTTCGGACTGGTTGACATTGCCCTCCACCTGCATGCTCTTTGTATTGACAATTTTCAGAAGGGGTTGGCCGGAATGGAGTTGGTCACCCTGCTGGACCTGCTGTCCCTCTCCACCGCCGCGAAACACGGTGGAAAGCACGACCATTCCGTCCAGCCGGGAGTGGACGGTGTATGCTTTGATATCGTTTTCATGCCGTATCCGGTGGCGGACATGGCGATCCCGGGTAACGCCGAGAATCTTCAATTCGGCATCCTGAATGAGTTTCCGCTCGGGTATTTCCAACTGGGCTTGCTTGTATTGGGCCTCGGCTTCCTCGTAGGAGAGTTTGAGAAGTTCGCGCTCGATGTCGGTGCGGACTTCGGCGGCTTGGTTGTCCCACCGGGCCTTGTCGACGTTTGACTTGGCAACGCGAAGCGTTTGCTGAAGGGTATCCCATTCGACCGACTGCTCGGCGCGCCGTTTTACGACATCCGCCTCCGCCTGCACGATGGTCGCTTTGATGTCATCCACGTGATCGAACACGGCGGTCGCATCGATCTGGGCCAATACCTCGCCCCTTTTGACGAATGAGCCATTGTTCACGAGGCGCGTAAGTTCCATGTGACTGCCGCTCTCGAACCCGCGCATGAGAGGTGCGGTAACGTTGAAAAACTCGCGTGCCGACGTGACACCGGCAACGCGGATGGTGCGTTCGAAGGGTCCGGTGATGACTTTGCCGGTTCGGGCGACCACCACGGGGACATTCTTGGCAGCCGGCTGCGGTTTGATCCACAGCTGATAGATGGCGCCCGCGGCGGCGAGAACGATGAGCAGAATGAGACCCTTGCGCAGCGGAGATTGGGGTGGCTTCTCCGGAGCAGCGGCCGGGGTCAGGTGGCCTGGCTGCTTTTGCACAGGGACCGGGGAGGGATTGGTTAGCGCCGACATCCTGAAATTGTGCCCTAAGGGTTAATGATAGTACGGTCATGCATAATGGCGCAGAACGAATTCAACAGGTTACTGGTGTTGGGTATACTGGGCGTTTCTCATGGAGAGGCAGATCCGGTTTCTGGAGGGGTTCGGCGAACCGCGATGGCTGGCGCTGTGGGCGGCGATGCTTGGATTTCTCCTGGACGCCATGGACGTGCTGTTCTATCTCTTTGCCCTGCAATCGATTAGGGAGGAATTCGGGCTCGGCTTGGCGCAGGCGGGCCTGGTGACGGCGGCGACGATGGTATTTTCGAGCATTGGCGGGATCGCCGGCGGGATGCTGGCGGACCGGGTGGGCCGCCGGAACACGCTGATGTACACGATTCTCGTTTATTCCCTGGCGAGCGGGGGCAGCGCAACAGCTACCGGGCTGCCGTCCCTTCTGTTCTGGCGGGGGCTGGTGGGATTGGGCCTTGGGGCGGAATGGTCGGCGGGCGCTGTCTTGGTGGCGGAATGCTGGCCGGCCGAGCACCGCGCCAAGGCGGCAAGCTTCATGCAATCGGGTTGGGCGATCGGCTACATGGCGGCGGCGCTGATTTCGGCCGTGGTGCTGCCGGCTTTTGGCTGGCGGGTATTGTTCCTGATCGGTGTAGTTCCGGCTGTGCTGGCGTTCCTGATCCGGCGAAAGGTGAGTGAGCCGCAGGTGTGGCTGCGGGGGAGCGCGAGAGTGGGGATAGGCGCAATTTTCCGGCGCCGCTCGGCAGGAAGACACTCATTGCGACGGCGCTGGCCACATCGACGCTACTGGGATATTGGGGTCTGTTTAGCTGGCTCCCGGGCTTTCTTGCGGGCTCAAAGGAGAGCGGCGGAGCCGGGATGACCATTTTTCACAGCGGAGTGTGGCTATTTGCCATGCAGGCCGGGGCGTATTGCGGGTATCTTTGCTTCGGGCTGCTAGCCGACCGGTTCGGGCGAAAGCCGCCATTTCTCGTGTATGTGCTGGCGGTGGCGGCGCTGACGCCCGTCTACGGCCTGATCCCAAGCCTGTGGCCGGGGCAGGCAGACCGGCTGCTTCTGCTGCTGGGCCCAGTAGTGGGGTTCTTTGGGACGGGATACTTTTCTTTGTTCGGAGCGATGCTCGCCGAGTTGTTCCCCACATCGGTGCGGGGGACGGGACAGGGGTTCGTGTACAACTTCGGCCGGGGAGTGAGCGCGGTCGCGCCGTATTTCATTGGGGCCGCGGCGGAGCGGATCGGCTTGGGAATGGCTTTGGCGTTCAACGCAGGATTCTTTCTGCTGGCGGCGGTGTTGGTGGCCGCGTTGCCCGAGACGCGGGCGACGGAGTTGGAGAAGGTGTAATTTTTCCTCTTGTCCTTGTAGGCGGTGAGTGATTTTGCCGGCTTGTTTGCGCCCTTCTGGATGGGAGAAGAAAATGCCTGACGTATCCATCTATCACAACATCGGAATCAGCAAGCAGGTGAAGACCAACTGCTGCTGGTTCACCTGCTTGAGCACCGTTCACAGCTATTGCGCGAACACGGGGAGGACTCCCTGTCCGAAAGACCCGGCGGACGATCCTGTGATGAAGGGCCGTTTTCTGATGAATTTCACAATCCCCTGGGATCAGAGTGTGAGCTACGCGACGCGGCTTGGGTACACGGCGTTCGCCGGCTCGCCGGCGCTGACCGACTTGCAGAAGATGTTGAACAAGGCTCCGATCATTTTCGGCGGGAAGTGGAACGAGAAGGAGGGCCACTGGCTGGTGATCAACGGCCTTTCCGGAGACCAGCTTTCCTATTTTGATCCGCTTACGGGCCGGCATGTATGCAACTGGGTGGACTTCTTCAGCGGGGACGCGACCGACCTCCACGCTCACGCCGAAGAACCGCTGTTCTACGTGAAGTAAGTGATTGAGGCATACACGGATCATGCGAAGTGGGATAATGATAGCCACATCGAGTCTGGGTTCAGATGGCAAATTGCCCTCAGTGCGGCGCCCAATCGGGTTCCGGTGGTCCCGCCGGACTGTGCCCCAAGTGTCTGATCGAGGGCGCTTTCGAGAGTTCAGTGGGCGCGGAAGAATCCGGCGCGCACCCCTTGGATCGAGCGGCAGCCTCAGCCGCTGATGACGACTTCGGCCGC
>JADLBG010000679.1 GCA_020847895.1 Bryobacterales bacterium | reverse complement strand
CGCCTCGCACAGCCGGCGCAGATTACCAGCCTTCATCAGTACTGCCTCGATCGACATGGTTGCTACTCCGGGATACTCCAGTGATTATAGGCGCTACCAGCGGGTGGTTGTGGCGTTGGACCAGCGCGTCATGTTGCGCTCCTCTCCCTCGACGCGATCGAAGACGGACTGGATGGCGACACGGCCGGGCCCGAAGAGGCGCAGCCAGAGGTAGCGGTTGCTCCAGTAGCGCCACGAGGTGAAGATGGATCCGGGCTGTTCGAAATGGAGATGCATCCGGACGCCGGGGTCTTTGAATACGAGCGCGGTGGGCTTGATGAGAATGGTTTCACCCGGGGCCAGGCTGCGAACGAAGACGTTGCCGGCGGCGTGGAGTAATACCAATCCCGGGGATGCCGGCGAGGTGAAGCGGTCCATGAAGCGGCCGAGGGGGTAATGGGTTTCCGTTTCATCGCCGTCTTTGGTGTCGAACCAGATGCCCGTCTGAAACCAATCGTAAGCGGCGTTGGATGTGGCGGTGAGCAGCATGTGTTCCCGGACATCGATGGATTGGCCGGGCTGCAGGGCCACGGGGATGAGTTCTCCCGGCGCGTCTTTGGAGAAGGCGATGTGGCCCGGGCCTTCTGCCTGGGTCATGATGAGGGGCAGTCCGGCAAACACACGTTTCCAGGCGCCCGCGAGCGACATGGCGGTGATGTTCACCTGGGGGTCTTTCCACAACAGGACATGGTGGGTGAAGTAGACACTGTCACCGGCGGCGAGGTTCATGTCGGCGACCGGAACATAGAGGCCTTCGATCTGGCAGGTGGAATTGCCTACCTGGAGCCTGGTCATGTCCTTGCGGGCGGGCAATTGGATCCATCCGCTTTCATCGGCGACGACTTTTTGACGGAGGGTGGCTCCGCAGCGGGGACAGGAGAGCTGAGAAGAGTCGACTTCGGTTCCACACCAGTTGCAGCGGTTGCGATTCGCGGGAGGCGGCGGGGCGGGGGCGGGTGGATGGGTCCGTTTCAGCGGATGGCCGCAGTTGCGGCAGAAGTTCTGGTCATCGAGGGCGGGAGCGCCACAGTCAGTGCAAAACATGGCGGCTACTCGGTATGGTGATGAACGTACATGGACTGAATGCCGACGCGGCCGGGCCCGGTCATTCTGGCGAGGCTCATATTCGTGCCGCCGAAGAATCCGGTGCCGAGCCTTTGGAACTCGACGTTCATCGTGACGGAGGAATCCTTATAGAGAAACGCGCCGGGCTCGACGAGGATGCTTTCCCCGGCGGCGAGGCGGCGTTCAAAGACATTGCCGTAGCCGTGAAGGATGAGCAATCCAGGGGCGCCGGTGGTGACGAAGCGGTCCATGTACATGCCCTGACCTCCGAAGAGGATATTGGAGAGGCCTTTGATGCGGACGAAGGAGTAACTGATCTGGTGAGAGGAGAGGAGGAAGGCGTGCTCACGGGCATCCAGTTCCATGCCGGGATGCAGGGGGAGGACGATCAATTCGCCGGTGGCGTCGCGGGAGAAGGCGATGCGTCCGGGTCCGGTGGCGACGCTGATGAGAAACGGCATGCCGGCGAAAGCGCGCTTCAGGCCGCCGGAGAGTTGCATCAGCGACATGGCGACGCGCTCTTCCTTCCATAGCATGACGTGATGTTCGAAGAAGACCGAATCGCCGGGGCCGAGGTTGATTTCCGCCGCGGGCACGATTTCGCCTTCGACCTGGCAGGTGCTGGAGCTGAACTGGATTTCCGTCATGTCGCGAATGCGGGGAGCTTCGCGCCAGCCGGATTCACTGACGAGGTTGCGGATGTCGAGGGGAGCGCCGCAGGCGCGGCAGGCGAGCGCGGCCTTCTCATTCATGCTCTGGCACCACTGGCATTGAATGCGTTCGAAGGACTCAGCGCCGGCCACAACCGGATTATATCTTAGTATGTATGAACCGCCGGTCCTTTCTTATCGCATCGGGCGTTGCCGCATCGGGCGGCGCCGCGGCGCTTGCCCAATCCCGCGCGTCGAAGATTGCCGCCATCGTCACGGCCTACTACCGCAATTCGCACGCTGACGTGTTCATCGGCAACATGCTGCGCGGCTTCTACTGGGACGGCAAACCGCACCAGTCGGAACTGGAGATTGCGGCGATGTACCTGGCGCAAGCGCCGGCGAACGACATCGGGCGTTCCGAGGCGGCCAAACACGGCATTCCGCTGAAGCCTTCGGTACGCGAGGCGATCGTCCCCGGCATTCAAGGCGTGGTGCTGATCGGCGAGCATGGGGATTATCCGACGAACGAGAAGGGGCAGAAACTGTATCCGCGCTACGAGTTGATGGAGCAGATTGTGGCGGCGTATCGCGAGACGGGGCGGGCTCTACCGATGTTCGTAGACAAGCATTTTTCCACGGAATGGAAGAAGGCGAAGCAGATGTTCGAGTGGTCGCGAGAGTTGAAATTTCCGTTGATTGCGGGGACTTCGCTGACGTTGACGTGGCGGCGTCCGGTGCTGGAGTTGGAGTTGGAAGCGCCGGTGAAGCGCGCCGTGGGCTATTTTTATGGGGGAAAAGAGGCCTATGGGTATCACGGGGTGGAGGTCTTTCAGGCCATGGTGGAGCGGCGCAAGGGGGGAGAGACGGGCGTGGATTGGGTGCAGTGTCTGGAAGGGGATGAGGTATGGAAATGGAGCGCGGCGAATCCGTGGGCGCGAAATCTGCTGGAGGAGTCGATGCGCAACGACGATACGTTGAAGCACGGGCGTCTGGAGGATAGCGTGAAGCAGCCGATCCTGTTTCTGATCGGCTATCGAAGCGGGCTGGAGGGTGTGATCTACCTGGTGACGGGGGCAACGGAGCAGGCCGGGTTCGCGGCGGAAATCGAGGGGCGGCGAGAGCCGGTGGCATGCTGTTTCCTGACGCAGTGGGGGCGCCCGTGGAGCCACGGCAACGGCCTCAGCCATTGGGTGGAGCAGACGATCCGCCAAGGCAGGGAATTTTACCCTCCGGAACGGACGCTGCTTTCGACGGGGATTATCGAAGCGTTGATGAACTCGTCGTATGAAAAGGGGCGGAAGTTCGAAACGCCGTATCTCGATGTGCGCTACCGCGCGCAGAGGGAATCGCGATTCATGCGGGGTCCGCTGCCGCCGTATGATCGCATCCGGGTGTGAGGGGCCAGGCGGCCTATCTCATCTTGCTCTGCTGTGCGTTATTGGCGGCTTTCGGCGGCGATGCGTTCCACTTCGCGCATGACGCGGAGCAGGTTGCCGCCGTAGATCTTTCCGATGTCCTGGGGCGTGTATCCCTTTTCGAGGAGGGCGCGGGTGAGGTTGGGGAACTTCGAGACATCGTCCAAGCCGGCGGGCGTGCAGCCCACGCCGTCGAAATCGCTGCCGATTCCCACGTAGTCGATTCCGGCGATCTTCACGACGTGATCAATGTGCGCCACGACGTCGCTGAGCGAGGCCCGGACCTGAGACTTCTTTGCCGCCGCGGTTGCGAGCGGGTGGAGAAGCGGGCTCTCGTCCGCCGCTTTCCGCGAGAGGAAGTCGCAGCCGAAGTTGATCTGGATGACGCCACGCTTTTTGGCGAGAGCGCGGATCATTTCATCGGTCATGTTGCGCGGAAGGGAGGAGAGCGCACGGCAGGAACTGTGCGAGGCGAACACCGGAGCTTTGCTCGCGGCGAGGGCATCCCAAAACGTCTTGTCGGAAACGTGGGAGATGTCGACCATCATGCCGATGCGGTTCATTTCGCGCACGACCTGCTTGCCGAAATCAGTGAGGCCGTCATGTTTGGGTTTATCGCCGGAGGAATCCGCCCAGTTGTTGGTGTTGGCGTGGGTCAGCGTCATGTAGCGGACGCCGAGGTCGTAGTAATCGCGCAGGAGGCGCAGGCTGTCCTCGATGCCGTGGCCGCCTTCGAGGCCCATGAGCGCGGCGATTTTTCCGCGGCGGTGGGCGGCCTCGATGCCGGCGGCCGTGGTGACGAGTTCGAAGCTGTCCGGGCGCCTTGCCACGATGTCGCGCTTGACCGTGTCGATCATTTCGAGGGTGCGGTGGGCGGACCGGTTGCCGTTCACGTAGCTTGCGGCGACGTACACGGCGAAGAATACCGCGCCCACGTTGCCTTCACGGAGGCGCGCCAGATCGGTGTGGGTTGTGGCGCCGTGGGAGGCGATATCGAAGCCTTGAACCGTCTTGCTGGTGATGTCATTGTGCGTGTCGATGAGGAGGAGCGAGCGGTGGATCTTTTCGACTTCGGCATCGGTGTACTTTCGCGTTTGAGGCAGGGCGGGGCGGGAGGAGCAAAGAAGCAAGGCAAGGGCAAGGAACCGGTTCATTCGTGAATCTTAGCGCTCCTGCTTGCGCGGATGCTTGCCGGGCAGATCGGCGGGTGTCTCATGCACACGTTCGCGGAAGCCGCCTTTCATGGCGCTGCCAAGGGAAACGCTGCCCGTTCCGAACTTGCCGCGGATGCGGTCCACCGCGGTGAGCGCCTTCTTCCAGCGCTCCTGCTTCTCGCCTTCGATCAGGTTTAGCTGCCCCTCCTCGATCTGGAGATTCGAGGCATGGACGCCAAGCAGGCGCACGGGTTTTCCGGTCCAGTTGGCATGAAAGAGGCGGCGCGAGTGTTCGACGAGATCGATGTCCAACTGGGTGGCATGGTCGAGGGTGTGGGCGCGGGTGAAGGTGGAAAAATCGGAATAGCGGAGCTTCAGTTGCACGGTGCGGGCATGGAGCGAATGTTCGCGGAGGCGGCTGGCGACCATCTCCGAAAGTTTCGCCAGGGTGGCGTCGATCACCTCCACGTCCGCGGTGTCCTCGTTGAATGTGTGTTCGTGGCTGATGGACTTCGCATCGGGTCCTTCGCCGATTTCGCCGGCGAACCAGCCGCCGGCATCGAGGCCCTGTGCTTTGCCGGCGAGCGCCAGTCCCCATTTGCCGAATTTCGATTCGAGGAAGTTGCGGTCGAGCGAGGCGAGGTCGCCGATGCGGCGGATGCCGTAGGTATGCAGCGCTTTTTCCGTCACCTTGCCCACGCCGGGAATTTTGCGCACTTCGAGCGGCGCCAGAAAGCGCGCTTCGGCTCCGGGGAGGATCCAGAGCACGCCGTTAGGCTTTGCCTGGTCGGAACAGATCTTGGCGACAAGCCGGGTGGCGGCGACTCCGATGGAGCAGTTGAGGCGTGTTTTTTCGCGGACGCGCTCGTGCAGTTTGTGGGCCGCCAGCATGGGGGGGCCGTGCAAACGTTCCGCGCCGGTGAGATCGAGGTAGGCCTCATCGATGGAGGCCATTTCGACCCGAGGGGTGAAGGAGCGCAGGACATGGAACACCTGTTCCGAGCATTCCTTGTAGCGCTTCGGGTGGCCTTCCACGAAGATGGCCTGGGGGCAGAGTTTGTAGGCGGTGCGGAGGGGCATGGCGGAGTGAACGCCGAATTTACGGGCCGCGTAGGAGGCGGCCGAGACAACGCCGCGCTGATCGGGCTGCCCGCCCACGACGACGGGCTTGCCCTTGAGTTCGGGGTGGTGGAGTTCTTCGACGGAAACGAAGAAGGCGTCCATGTCGACATGGAAGATGGTTTTCATGGGACGGCGTCTTCCAGCGGCGTCAGTACCAGGATACACTGTACGGGCTTACAGGTATTCGACGCGGCCGGCAATCTCTTCCGGCGTCAGCAGATCGTGAATGAGAGCCAAGCCTCGCAGCATTTCACCAATCGTTAGCGACTCTTGAGGGCAATAGGCGATACCGGCGTGTGCAACTCCATGAGCATGAAGCCGCAGGAAATCGCTGTCGTGCGTAACCATGACGCGGCCCGATCGTAAGGCGAACGAGAGTTGTGCCTCATCCGTGACTCCACCGAGGCCGGCATCTTGTGCAGTTGTTGCGTCAATGTGACGACGTCTGAGGCCCTCCGTGATGTTCCTCGATATGTGCTCATCCAGATGGAAACGGATGGCCAATGTTCAAGAGGCTTCCTTCATGCCCCGCCGGTGTAGTCTATCTTCCACCAGCGATGAGTGATTCCTGCGAGACTCTTCCGCGAAAGCTCGCTCGGCCCGCATGTCTTCCTGAATCTCTTCCATATGGTCGAAGTAGTAGGCCAGGGCGGCGTGAACGTCGCCAAGACTAATGGTGGGGATGTGGGAAACAATCTCATCAGCCGTCATTCCCTGATGCTCATGCCACTCCACAATGTCCACGACACGAATGCGGTGACCGGCGATGCACGCTCTGCCCCCACAAACACCAGGTGTCCTGCTGATGCGATCCTGATCAGATGCCGCCATGCCACAAGTATACCCGCACACCGGAGAGAGTTTGCAGAGCGCGGCGGGGAAATCGCCACCCGTATCAGGCCGCACCGGGCGGCGTGATACGCGCGGCGAGGACGCGCGGGATTCCGGCGAGATCGGCGACTTCCTCGATGTTCCGCCAGCGTGGGTCGAGCATGGCGCGAACCGCATCGAGGGAGCGGTAGCCGAGTTCCATGATCAGCCAGCCGCCGGGGCGGAGGACGCGGGCGGCTTCGGGGATCAGCCGGCTGTAGATTTCGACGCCGGTCGGGCCGCCGTAGAGGGCGACGGAGGGCTCATAGTCCCGGACTTCGGCCTGGAGGGAATGACGGTCGCCTTCGGGGACGTACGGGGGGTTCGACACGACGAGGTCGAGGGAGCGGCTTTCGAAAGCGGCGCAGAGATCGCACTCGACGAGATGGACCAGGGCTTTGTTGTCCGCGGCGTTTTCCGCCGCGACGCGCAGGGCCTCGGCGGAGATGTCGGAGGCGAAGACCTGGACATTAAGCAATTCGAGGGCCAGGGTGACGGCAATGGCTCCGGAGCCGCAGCCCACGTCGAGGACGCGTCTGGCTCCCATGGCCAGGCGGAGCGCGGTCTCGACCACGTGCTCGGTTTCAGGACGCGGTATGAGGACGGCTTGAGAGACGCGGAACGGGCGGCCGAAGAACTCCTGGCGGCGGGTGATGTACTGGGTGGGCTTGCCGTGGAGGCGTTCATGGAGATAGCGGCCGTAGTGGAGTTGGGCAAGGTCTGAGAGTTCCTCTTCGGGGTGGGCGTACAGGTAGGGGCGCTCGCAGTGGAGGGCGTGGCAAAGCAGCACTTCGGCGGTGAGGCGGGGAGCGGTGACGCGAGCGTCTTCAAGTAGTCGTGTACCCTGCTCGAGGGCCGTGCGGACGGTCATCTAAGCGGCCGGGACGGCCTCGGACTGCTGCTTCAGCTTCTCGGCCTGGTAGTAGGCGATGAGAGCGTCGGTGATGGGTTCGAGGCGCCCGTCCATCACCTGGTCGAGTTGATGCAGGGTGAGGCCGATGCGGTGGTCGGTGACGCGGTTTTGGGGGAAGTTGTAGGTGCGGATTTTCTCGCTGCGGTCGCCCGAGCCGACCATGCCGCGGCGTTCGGCTCCGATCTTCTCCTGCTGTTTTTCGAGCTCGATTTCATAGAGGCGGCTGCGGAGGACGCGTTCGGCTTTGGCGCGGTTCTTGATTTGTGATTTCTCGTCCTGGCAGGAAACGACGAGGCCGGTGGGGAGGTGGGTGATGCGGACGGCCGAATAGGTGGTGTTGACGGACTGCCCGCCGGGTCCGGAAGAGCAGAAGGTGTCGATGCGGATGTCTTTGGGGTCGATTTTCACTTCGACTTCATCGGCTTCGGGGAGCACGGCGACGGTAACAGCGGAGGTGTGGACACGGCCCTGCTGTTCGGTGGCCGGCACGCGCTGGACGCGGTGGACGCCCGATTCGTACTTCAGCTTGCTGTAGACTTTTTCGCCGCTGATGAGGGCGATGACTTCCTTGAGGCCGCCGACGGCGGATTCGCTCGCGTCGCTGATTTCGACCTTCCAGCCGAGGGTTTCCGCATAGCGGGTGTACATGCGGAAGATCTCGGCGCAGAAGAGCGTGGCTTCGTCGCCTCCGGTTCCGGCACGGACTTCGAGAACGACGTTTTTCTCGTCGAGGGGATCTTTCGGCAGGAGGAGGATTTTGAGGTCTTCCTCGAGCCTGGTCAACCGTGGTTCGAGGCGTTCGACGTCCTCCGCCGCCATCTGGCGAAGGTCGGCGTCATCTTCGGCCAGCATGAGGCGGGCGCCTTCGAGGTCGCTCGAGACTTTTTTCCACTCGCGGTATTTGGCAACCACTTCCTCGAGGTCGCGGCACGCCTTGGCGGTTTTGCGGTAGGACTCCTGGTCGCTGATTAACGCCGGGTCAGCCATCCGGCGCTCGAGCGACTCGAAACGCGCCTCGATCCCATCCAGTTTTTCTCGGTATTGCATGGTGCTCAGTTCCGCGGGGGATTCAGGCGATGACCAGTTCGCCGCCCTGCTGCTTTTCGAGTTTCATGGCCCCTTCGAGGGCATGAATCGCCACCTCGGCCTGGTCATCCGAGGGAGGCTGGGTGGTGATCTTTTGCAGCCACAGTCCCGGCATGGTGAGGAGGGCGAGAAGGCTTCCCCGCTTTCTGGCGGCGTAGCGGATCATCTCGTAGCTGAGGCCGGCGATGACGGGAAGCAGTACGATGCGGGAAATGAACTTTCCGGCGAAGCCGTCAAACGGAAGCAGGGTGTAGACCGCCATGGAGACCATCATCACCACGAGGAGGAAACTGGTTCCGCAGCGGGGGTGGAGCGTGGTGAACTGCTGGGCGTTGCGCACGGTTACGGGTTTGCCGGATTCGAAATTGAACACCACCTTATGCTCGGCGCCATGATATTGAAAGACGCGGTGGATATCTTTTGACCGCGAGAGCGCATAGAGGAAACCGAGGAAGATGGCAATGCGGATGACGCCATCGACGAAGTTGAAAGCGATGCGGTTGTGAATGAGGGGGAAGGTTTTCTCGAGGAGCGTGGTCATGTACAGGGG
>JADLBG010000678.1 GCA_020847895.1 Bryobacterales bacterium | reverse complement strand
GAGAACCTGAAGTATGTGCGGCGGACGAAGGAGTGGCCGAGCGAATTGTACGATCTGGAGCGGGACCCGGGGGAGAAGACGAACCATGCCGATGATCCGGAATATGAGAAGGTGAAGCGGAGCCTGGATGCGGAGTTGGATGGGTGGTTCGAGAAGTACGGGGCGCCGGCGCAGGAGAAGTGGCGAGGGACGACGAAGCAGAATTTGACGGTGTATTCGCGGTAACGGGGTGTGCCGATGATCCGGGAAGACTTCTACCGGCTCTGCGAGCAGCATCCGGATTGGCGGATGGAACGCGATTCCGATGGAGCTATCCGAATCATGCCTCCAGCCAGCATCGAGTCCGGCAATCGAAACCACAAACTATCCGTCTATCTTGGCAACTGGGCTCGAAAAGACGGCACGGGACAATGCTTTGACTCCTCTACAGGTTTTGAACTTCCGAATGGCGCGATACGTTCTCCCGATGCGGCGTGGGTGACCAAGGAGCGGCTGAGCGAGATGCCGAAGACGCGCAGGAGGGCCTTCCCGCGGCTCGTTCCGGAGTTCGTCGCGGAAATCCGATCGGACTCGGATTTCCTGGCTGACCTTCAGGAGAAGATGCGCGAGTATACGGACAATGGAGTCCTGCTTGGGTGGCTGATTGATCCGTTCGAGCGGCGGGTCCATGTGTATCGAGCGGGGCAGGCGCCGGTTGTAGTTGACAAGCCGAAGGGCGTTTCCGGCGATCCGGTACTTCGGGGTTTCAAGCTGCCGCTTCGCGACATCCGGGATGTGGGTTTTTAGGGTATTTTCGCTTCCTCTTTGACGGCCACGAGTACCAGAAAAATACCCGCAAAATGTACGTTGACTCGCCTATGCGGCTGGGGTATAAAAATGAAGTCCCCCGAGAGCGGTTCACCCGAACTTAGCGCATTCATACAACAATCGAATGGCACAAGCCGCAGCACTTTATCGCACACCAGAGGTTGACTGCCGCGCAGCGGAGCAGCCGTTGGAACTCAACGCCGTCGTGCGTCATCTAGCGCATGAATTACGCCAGCCATTGAGTACGATCGATACCGCCGCGTACTATCTTCAATTGATTCTTTTGGGGGCGGACGCCCGGGCTGATCAGCAGTTGGAAAAGATCCAGCAGATGGTTCACCAGATGAGCTGGATTCTTTCGGACGCCGTTCATTTTCTACAGGCAGCGGCTCCGCGCCCGGCGTGGATCGATCTATGTGAAATGATAACGGATCATTTGACGGCGCAGGCGGTGGAGCAGAATGTGGAGTTGGACTGGACCGATTGCTGCTCGACACCGCCGGTGCTGATGGACGCGGCGCAGGGGCAACACATGGTTCGGACGATTTTGAATGTTTTCCGGCAGATTGCGCGGACGGAGCAGGCGGTGTATGTCTCGCTGTACCGGGACGGGGCGTTCGCGACGCTGGAATGTTCGTGCGAGGCGGGGGAGGCGCTGCTGGCGCACGCATCGGAGCTGTTTGAGGCGTTTACGCCGCATCTTCCACCGGGTTCGGGGCTTGCCCTGGCGAGCGTGAGGCGAATCGCCGAGGCGCACAACGGCAGCGCGTCGATCGAAGCGGTGGACGGGGTTTTAAAGCTGGAAGTGAGATTGCCGGCGGAGTAGGCGGAGGCCGGCGGCGCGCGAGGGGAATTTGTGAAAAGATTCCGTGTATGCATCGCCGGCAAGCACTTTCCGCACTAGCAGCCTCGCTTGGCGCGCTCCGCGAGCGCGCGGCGGCTTTCTATCCAGGCAAGCGCCCGCACATTCAATGGTGCGTGAGCAGTTTTCTTTGGACTTCGACGCAGTGGCAGGATACGGGCACGCTGCCGTACACGGAGATGCTGGACGTGATTCGGGACACGGGATTCAACGGGTACCGGTTCACGGGGTGGCCGTCGATTGTGGAGCGAATCGGGATGAGCCTGCCGCAGCTTGAAAAGGAGTTGTCGAAGAGGAATCTCCGAATTGCGACGCTGTCTTTCGGGGGGCCGGCGGATGAGCCGGAGAAGCAACCGGAGATGGAGCAGTCGGCGCGGAGGGCGTGCGAGTTTCTGAAGCGCTTCGGGGCGACGGAACTGGTGACCTTCTCGCCGCGGCGGGTCAACAAGGTGCTGGAGCGGGAGCATATCCGGCGGGCGTGCCTGTTCTACAACCACCTGGGCGATGTGTGCGCGGAGTATGGGATCCGGACGGGGTTGCACAACCACAGCCAGGGGCAGTTGATTGAAACGCAGGACGAGATCGAGCAACTGTTGAGGCAGACGGACCCGAAGAAATTTCATTGGTGCCCGGACACGGTGCATTTGTACATGGCGAACTGCGACATTTTGGGTTTGTTCCGGAAGTATGCGGAGCGGCTGATTTTCTTCGATTTGGTGGATGCGAAGTATCAGTATCTGGACCATGAACTGCGAGTGGCGAACGGGAAGGCGGAGAAGGCGGGGTCGCAGAACGGGACATTCATGCTGGGGAACGTGGATTACGGGGACGGGGAAGTGGAGCTGGAGGGCATCATGCGGATTGTCAAGGGGGTTGGCTACAAGGGCTGGATCAACCTGGATCTGCATTATGCACCGGTGAGCCCGCGGCACAGTTTGGGGCGGTGCATGGAGTACATCGAAAAGAGGCTGGATCCCATATACGCCTGAGCGGGGGCGCCGGCCGGCCCCACTATACT
>JADLBG010000677.1 GCA_020847895.1 Bryobacterales bacterium | reverse complement strand
GGATGTCTGAATTCCCGTTCCAAGCCAGCGCGATGGCTCCCAGCACTCCGGCATCGGCGCCCAATTGCGGGCGGACGATGTAATCCTCAATGCGGTCGAGGATGAGTGCGGATTGCAAGTAACCATTGAGCGCTCCACGCACGGCCGCGTGGAGCGCCGGCAGACTGAGCCCTTGCATCACCCCGCCCCCGAGCACCAGCCGTTGCGGGGACATGGAGCAGATCAGGTTCACCAGGGCATGGGCGAGATACTCGACTTCGAGGCGCCAGGCCGCGTGGTCAGGAGGGATGCGCGGGCCGGGCATTCCCCATCGCTGCCGCATCGCTTCTCCCGAAGCCAATCCTTCGAGGCAATCGCCGTGCCAGGGACAACAGCCCGCGAATGGATCCACCTGCCGGTCATGGGGCACGCGCATATGGCCCATTTCCGGATGGAGCAGACCATGGAGCAGCGCGCCATTCGCCATGCCGCCTCCGCCGATCCCCGTGCCGATGGTGAGGTAGAGAAACGTATCGAGGCCCCGCGCCGCGCCCCAGCGCGCTTCTCCGAGGGCCGCTGCATTGACATCGGTATCGAATGCCACGCGCGAAACACCCGTACCTTTCCGAATGGCTCCGGCGATGTCGACGTTGCGCCAGCCTTCCTTCGGCGTGGAGGTGATATAGCCGAACGTGGGAGAGCCGGCATGAAGGTCAATGGGACCAAAGGAGCCGATTCCGATTGCTTTCAGCTTTCCGTCGCGGGAGCAGGCGTTGAAGAACGCGACTGCGGAGCGGATGGTCTCATCCGGCGAGGTGGTGGGAAATTGCGTACGCTCTCGCAGGTCCGACGGCCCGGTTCCCAGGGCGCAGACAAACTTCGTACCTCCGGCTTCGATGCCGCCGAAACAATCTTCCACGCTCTTGCTGATCCTCCGCACTCAGTATGAGCTACTTTTCAGGAACTTCGCTCGCGCAGCGGAGCGTCGCCTGCCGGCGCCGGTTTTCAGTGCGCCAGCGCTCCGATGCCCCGCCAGCAGAGATTCGCGCCCAGGTAAATCAGCCACACGGCGAGCCCCTTGCGCAGCGCGCGTGTCGGGAAGATGGTGGCGAGCCATGCGCCGAGCAGCGAACCCGGCACCCCACCGAGCAAGAGAAGCCGGAGGATGTTGGAATCGACGCCGCCGTTGGAGAGATGAACGGAGCCCGCGGCAACGGACAAGCCGAAGCCGAACAGGATGTCCGTGCCCACCACTTCCGCGGCGGTGAGTGTCGTCCAATGCATCAACGCCAGGGACCCGAGCGCCCCGGCGCCGGCGCTGGAAAAGCCGACCTCGACACCGATGGGGAGCGAGATGAACGGAAGGCGCCTTGACTTGTCGGCGCCGGTGACCGCGCCCGCCTGTTTGCGCAGGAAGTTGATGGAAGCCGAGAAGACGATGGTGAGGCCCAACAGCAGCAGCAGGGGCCCGTTGAGTCCCTTGCTATGCAGTCTCTCGAGCAGGACGCTGCCGATCAACGCTCCGGGAAGCCCACCGGCAAGCAGCAGGCTCAGGACACGGTAGTTCACCTGCCTGCGGATGACGAACATAGGGGCCGCAAACAGTTTCACGATGGCGACAAACACCAGCGCCGTTCCCACGGCCAGGGGAGCGGGCATTCCGAGAAAGAGCAGCAATACCGGCGCCGTGAGCACGCCGCCGCCGATGCCGGTGAGGCCGATGGTGAGGGCAATCAGGAATCCTGCCAGTGTAGTCATCGAAGGTCCTCCTCTTTATGGCTTCGTCAGCGCTTCTCGGAAAATGTATGAATCCCGCACTCGATCTTGCCCGCGCCCGCCCACCTGCCGGAACGCGGGTTGTCCGGATCGAGCGGTAGTTGCGTGCACGGCTCGCAGCCGATGCTCGTGTAGCCCTTGTTGTAGAGCGGAAGCGGATCAATGGCGTTCGCCTTCAGATACACCCACACATCTTTGTTGGTCCACGCCGCGAGCGGGCTGACCTTCAAGATGCCGCGGCCGTCAGGAAGAACATGGGTCTCCACCTGCTTGAGGTTGGCGCGTGTCGGCGACTGCTCGCGCCGCAAGCCGGTGAGCCAGAGGTCATAGCGGCTCAAACCGCGGAACAGCGGCTCTACTTTGCGAATCTGGCAGCACTGGGTGGGCTTGGAGTGGTACAGCTTTCCAAACTGCCCCTCGTGCTGCTCAACGGTGGTGACCGGCAGCAGATTGATCAATTGCAGGTTCCACTCGCGCGCGTAGCGGTCGCGGTAGGCGTAGGTCTCCGCAAAGTGATAGCCGGTTTCGAGGAACAGTACCGGAATGTCCGGACGCACCTTGCGCGCTATGTCGAGCACCACCATGTCTTCGGCCTGGAAACTGCACGTGAGGCAGGCTGCCGGTGTCGAGGCCAGTTGCGCCGCGACGAGTTCGGCCGGATTCAGATCGTGTTCCATGTCAGATTCCTTCTCCGCTGCTGAAGCGGTCCGTAGCCAGGGTACCGTTCTGTTCGAGGTAGGCCATGATGGCGTCGACCGCCGCATCCTCGTCCTTGGGCAACGGCAGATGGTTGAGGTCAATCGCCCGCGCGTCGGCGAACCATGGCGAAATGACGATCAACCCGGCCGCATAGAGAGTGGCGGCGTGGGTTCCCGGAGCAACCGCGAGGACCTGGCAGCCGTGATCAAACAATCGCCGTTCCAGACGCAGGGCGAGCGGACCGTTGGCGAGCGCGATCAGCGCCGGACCGTGGCCGTTTCTCGCGTACCGCTCTTCCGGAGTTACGTGACCCAGGTCGAGGGCCTGGCGTTGAATGGCCGATTGAATCATCCCCGCGCCCACGGTGCCGTTCGTGAGCGGGTCGATCAAAATGAAAGCCCCGGTGAGGCGGTTGTCGCGGTAGCGATCGAAGAAGATGGGGCGGCTTGCGTCGATGCGCACGGATCCGATGTCGTTCAAGGAGAGAGCGGCTGCCGGCTTACGCTCCATCGTGTGAATATCGAGACGGCTTTCGATAGAGTGCACACGCACGGAGACCTGCTGCGCGGTGTGCTTCAACAACAGACTCCGTCCGGCGGCCAGCGGGTCTTCGGTCATCCACACAAGGTTCGCTTCGAAGCGCCGGGCGACGTAGGGTTGTCGTTCCGGGTGCACCAGCATGTCCCCGCGGCTGATATCCCGTTCGTCTTCGAGGGTCACCGTGATGGACATGGGCGCATGCGCGGACGGCAGTTCGCCGTCGAAGGTGGTGATGGAAGCAACCCGGCTCGACTGGCCCGAGGGCAGCACGGTAACAGGGTCGCCCACGCGCAGCGCCCCGCTCGCAATCTGGCCGGCATAGCCGCGGAAATGCTGGTCCGGACGGATGACGTATTGCACCGGAAAGCGCAACGGGCGCGAGTGCGTATCCGCGGATACGGGAACCGCTTCCAGGTATTCGAGCAGGGCGGGGCCGCCGTACCAGGGCATCCGTGTCCCGCGGCGCGCGACGTTCTCTCCTTCAAGCGCGCTGATGGGGATAGGCAGGATTTCCTCAAACCCGAAATCGCGGGTGAATGCGAAAAAATCCGTGCGAATTTTCTCGAATACTTCCCGGGAATAGTCCGCCAGGTCCATCTTGTTCACGGCCAGCACGATGCGGGGAATGCCGAGCAGGCTCGAGATGGCGGCGTGGCGGCGCGTTTGGGGAAGCACTCCGTTGCGCGCATCGACGAGAACGATGGCAAGCTGCGCGGTGGATGCGCCCGTAGCCATGTTGCGCGTGTATTGTTCGTGGCCGGGCGTATCCGCGATGATGAACTTACGGCGCGGCGTCGAGAAGTAGCGGTAGGCGACATCGATGGTGATGCCCTGCTCGCGCTCGGCGCGAAGTCCATCGGTGAGGAGGGAGAAGTCGATGGCGCCGCTCGAACGGTTCACTTTGCTCTTGCGAATGGAATCGAGTTGATCTTCGTAGATGCCGCGCGCGTCATACAGCAGACGACCGATGAGCGTGGATTTGCCGTCATCGACGCTGCCGGCGGTGGAAAACCGCAGCAACTCCTTGTTCAGTTCCTTTGCCAGGAACTCGTCTATCGCAAGCGATTCGGAGGAAATCGATTCGGGATTGGTTTGCGCGGCGATCATTAGAAGTACCCCTCGCGTTTCTTCAATTCCATGGAACCTTCCTGGTCGTGATCGATGATCCGGTTTTCGCGCTCCGAGCGGCGGAAGCGCAGCAATTCTTCGATGATCTTCGGTACGGTGTCGGCCTCGGAGCGGATGGCTCCGGTGCAGGGCGTGCACCCCAACGAGCGCATGCGGCACATCACCATTTGCGGCGCCTCGCCCGGCAGCAGCGGAATGACGTCATGTTCGGTGGGGATGAGGGAACCTCCGCGCACCACCATTGGCCTTGGCTTGGCGAAGTAGAGCGGCACCACGGGGATGTTTTCGAGGTGGATGTAGTGCCAGACGTCGAGTTCGGTCCAGTTGGAAAGCGGGAAGACGCGAATGGACTGCCCCTTGTCGATGCGGCTGTTGAAGACATTCCACAGTTCGGGACGCTGGTTTTTCGGGTCCCACTGCCCGTACTGATCGCGGAACGAGTAGATGCGTTCCTTGGCCCGGGATTTCTCTTCATCGCGGCGCGCGCCTCCGAAGGCGGCGTCGTAGCCCCCCTCGCTCAGGGCGTTCAGCAGGGCACGGGTCTTCAGGAGTCCGCAGCATTTGGAGGTGCCGAGCGACACCGGGTTGGCGCCGGCATCCCGCGCTTCGCGGTTCACATAGACGCGTAAGTCCGCGCCGATGGAGGCTGGGTACCAATCCCGGAATTCGATCATCTCCTTGAACTTGTAAGTGGTGTCGATGTGGAGGAGAGGGAAGGGCATCCTGCCCGGATAGAAGGCCTTCTGCGCCAGGCGGAGCATGACCGAGGAGTCCTTCCCGATGGAGTAGAGCATGACGGGCTTGGCAAACTCGGCGGCGACTTCGCGCAGGATATGGATGGATTCCGCCTCCAAGGCACGGAGGTGGGAAAGCGAGGACATGAGGGTATGGTAGCAGAGGATAGTCTAGTTGTCCATAGGAATTAGGATGATTACTACAGCGTCCGCAGGTGAAACCCGCCGTCGATGTTCAGAATCTGTCCGGCGGCGTAATCGAGGTAACCGTCGGCAATAGCTCGGACGGCGCGAGCCACGTCCGCTGGTTCGCCCATGCGCCGCTGCGGCAGCAGACCGCCCGCGATCCGCTCCTCGTACGCCGACTCCACCGTGCTGATCATGTCCGTACGAATGATGCCCGGACGGATTTCGAATACCTGAATGTTGTGCGGGGCCAGACGCGCCGCCCACAGCGCCACGATCATGCTGAGCCCGGCCTTTGAAATGCAATACTCGGCGCGCTGCACGGTCGCGGCGTAGGCGGAAATCGACGTCACGAACACGATGCGCCCGCCGCCCTGCTCGAGCATCCAGCGCGAGCCAAGCTGCGTAAGGAAATGAGGCCCTTTCAGGTTGACGCCGATCAGTTCATCGAAGCTCGCTTCGCCCGATTCGACAATGTCCAGGCGCTGGCGCTGGGTGATGCCGGCGTTGTTCACCAACAGATCGAGGCGGCCGAACTTCTCTTTGCAGAAGGCCATCACGGCGAAGCGGTCCTCCTTCGAGGAGACATCACATTGGAAGACTTCGCAGCCTGTTTCTTCGCGCAGCGAAGCGGCGGCATCGGCGCGCCCGCGGTAGGTGGCCACTACGTTGTGCGTGCGGGAAAGGTCGATGGCGATGCCTCTTCCAATGCCCCGGCTTGCGCCGGTGACAAGCGCAGCGGGCTTCATGCGCATACCTCCAGCCGGTGGCGGATGGCCGCCATCAGTTCCTCGGTGGGGACATACTCGACAAACCTCACTTCCGCCACCAGCACAGTGGGGGTCTTGGCAATACCCATCGCGATTCCCGACTGGTAATCGCTCTGCACTGCCGCGGCAAGCGCCGCATCGTCCAGAGCACGGCCGGCCTCCGCGGTGTCCTGGCCGTGCCGGGCGGCGAACGCCGAAATCCAAGCCGGCAGCGTTTCTTCGGTGACCATCGAAAGATTGCCCAGAACCTCCCGCCGGAACCCTATCGCCAACTCCGCGCTTCCCCGCTGAAAGTGTTTCGAGGCCATGGCCGCCCTGCGTGCCCAGGCATGAGTGGGCAGGGGAAAATCACGGTACTCGAACCCGGCGCGGTTCCCAAAGGCGGGAAGCAGGTGGGCATCCAACTTGCGCCGCAGCCAGGCGCAGTCCTTGCACTGCAAATCCTCATACACAATGACTCGGACGGCACTACCGGCGTCGCCCTCGATGAGAGGCGGAATGATAACAGGCATGAACCTACTGTTATCGCATATCGGGCCTGCTACTTCTGAAAGAGCTTGCCCACCATTCCCATCACGTCGTCGGCGATGCTGCCGTCCTTGTTCGTGTCCAGCAATCCGCTGAGCGCGCCCAGAACGCCCTCCGCCGGAGCAGCCTGCGAAGCAAGGTTCTGCTGGGAGGAATGCCTGCTCAAGGCGCCCATCGCCATGGTGGCCACTACCGGCAGCATTTGCTTGAGGATATCGGAGCCGATGCCGGTCTGTCCGGCGGCGTTCGAGGCCACCTGGCGGCTGACGTCCTTGCTGCCCAAGAGGTGGCCCAGGATGCCATTGCCTTCGGCAACTGTCGACTCGTCCGCCAGCGTCGAGGGGTCGTCCAGGAACCGCTGGTGGTTGCCTTGCGTAAGGGCGCCCAGCAGGCTCTCCAAGCCTCCTTCCCGAGCCACGTTCTTTTGCAGACCGCCCGCGAGCGCGGGAAGCAAAGCCGAAATGGCTGATGTAGCTTGATTCTCATCAAGGCCGAACTGTCCGGCCAATTGGCGAACGGCGCCGCCGCCTTGCGCCTGAAGCAGCGTTTCCAGCAGGTTCATGGAACTTCCTCCTTCGTCATGCACTCCCTATTATGCATTCAGTTTGATATTTTTTTAACTACCATCTTGCATTTTATAGTCATGATGGGTCACTCTGGTCACAGTTAGGAGGAATCATGGACCTGGATCAACTCAAGGAAAAATATCGATCGGTACTCGACCTGATCAAGCAGCAGGGAGTCGTCTTGTCCCACCTGCACGTTCAGGACGGCAAGCTCTTCATGCAGGGAGCGGCGCCCAACCAGGCGGTGAAGAATCAAGTATGGGACGAAATCAAGCGCGTGGACGCCTCCTTCGGCGACTTGACCTGCGACCTGGCGGTGGACGAAAGCCTGCCGCAACCGGCGCCCCCCGTCAAGACATACGTCGTGGCGGCGGGCGACTCGCTGTGGAAAATCGCCGCTAAACACCTCGGCAACGGCGCGCTGTATCCCAAGATTATTGAAGCAAATCCGGGGAAATTGAAAGACGAACACACGGTAATTCACCCGGGTGATGAATTGATCATCCCCAATCTGTAAACGGCGAACCGCGGGACGCGGACTCTATCCCACGGGGTTCTCCGGGGCCGCGCCGCGGTGCAGCCTGAAAGCCTGGATCAATTCCGCCGCCACCCGCTTCCCCTTTTCGAAGGCGCTCTCATAGGCGAGCTTGCGCTCTTTCCGGCTGAATTCATACCCCTCCCGGTAGAGCCGTTCCAATACTCGTCCGGCCACGTAGGTTCCGGCGTAAGCAATCGCCGCCTTGGGGATGAGTCCGCCGCCGAAGGGAATCTTGCCCGCGAGCTCACGCGCAATTGCCCTCCATCCAAAGGCTCCCGCGAGAATCGAGCCGATTTCCCCGCGCTGCTCCTTGTAGCCGATGACGCGGTCACTGGCCGCGGCCAGCAGGAATGCCATGCGCACCTGGTTCACCGTGAGAAACGCCGTGTCGGAGGCGAATTCTCCAATCGCCCAGGGCAACTCCATCACGTTCGGAATGATATCGGGAAGAGCGGTCGCGATGGAGAACAGAGCATTCTCCTTGCTGACCGTGTGAATCACTTTCTCGCTGACATGCTTGCGAAACGGGGTCGAGATGCGCGCCAGCGGCAGGGCGAAGTGTTCGCGCGCTGAAAGAATCTCCTGCACCGTCACATCCGGAGCGTCGGCGTAGTAGACAAACGTACCGTGCGGGCGGCGGACGCCTTCCTCGTAGATCTCAATATCGAATCGGGCGGGGCGGTCCTCGTCGCCGGCCCGGTAGATGTGCTGGAATCCCTGCAATCGCCGCTCCCGCGACATCGCTTCCGGGCAGAGGAACGTCTCCATCTCGCTCAGCGCCTGTTCACTGTCCGCGTATAAGCCGATGGAGAGATTCCGCTCCGACATGCCCCTGACGTCATTCGGATTGAGATGGGAGATTGCCGACCAGACCTGCCGGAAGATGTGTTGTGACACGTGTTTTCTCACCTCCATTGTAGTGTGGACAGCCGCTGATTGTAGGGACGCACGGAAGGCCGTTGAGGTTCATGGGAGCTTCCACCGATTGGAGTATGCTATGGAGACATATCGCCACCGCGCGAAAGGAGTCACATGTCCGCCATCCCCCTTCGGAGGCTCCGGCTTCAGCCCTTGATGGCTCAGGCCGTTGTCTCGCCTCCGCAGTCCCCTTCCCTTGCCATCCACGGAGTGGAAGCCTGGAACATCCGCCAACCGGTGAGCGGCCGCGCCTGGGGCCTGGTGCGGGTCGCCACCAGCGAGGGATTGGAGGGCTGGGGCGAATCGAAGCCGCTATCCCGGGAGACTGTGGCCACCCTCCGGACCGCTGTCAAAGGGGCGAATGCCCACAGCTATGAAGCGCTGCGTGTGAAGCTGAAACCTCACCCCGCCTGCGCCGGTGTGAACGCGGCCGTCCTTGATATCCTCGGCAAGGCCGCCAAGGTCCCGGTTTACCAGTTTCTTGGCGGACCCACCCGCAACAAGGTGCGCGCCTACACCTCCCTTCACGGCGCAAATGATGACGCAATTCTCGAGAATCTACGCGACGCCAAGTCGGCGGGGCACCGGGCCTTCGCCGTGCCTGTGCCCACGCCCCCGTTCCGCAATTCGGGCAAAGCGCTGGTGCTGGCCACGCGGGAACGTATGGACAGGATGCGGCAGGCCGCGGGAGACGGCGCGGATCTGATCCTCAATGGCTCCGGCCACCTTACCCCTGGAGACGCCGCGATGCTCGCGGACGCCTTCGAGCGCTACCACGTGCTGTTCTTCGATGAGCCCTGCTCGAACGCGAGTCTCGGCGCCCTTCGCAAGATTTCCGCGGAGAACGTCACGCCGCTCGCCTTCGGAGCAGGCGCCACCGAGGCGAGCCACTTTCAGGACCTGCTGCGCGAGGACGCCGTAGACCTGTGCCGCCCGGAACTGGCCATCCACGGCATCAGCGGTATTCGCAAGATTGCCGTCATCGCCGAGGTCAACTATGTGGCCGTGGCCCCGCGCAACAACGAAGGGCCCATTGGCACGGCGGCCTGCTTCCACCTTGCGGCCAGCCTGCCGAACTTCTTCATCCAACACATTCCCTTTCCCAACGCGAAGGAGGACCGCGAGATGCGCGCCGCCATCACCGGCGGCAATGTGGAAGCTGTCCAGGATGGCTACGCGCCGTTGAACACGCAACCCGGGCTCGGCATCCGGGTGAACCGCGATGCCCTGGAAAAATACGGGGAGGCCCTCGCATGAAACGCCGCCAATTCTTCCCCAGTCTCGCCGCCGGCGCGCTTACGGCTCCCGGCGCCCGCGCGGCCGATCTCTGCGGCTGCGCGCCCGTGATGCAGCCCTCCGGACCACTCGGCGCCGATGCCTTCCATGCCGCCGGCTCCAAATTGCGGATCACGGGAGTCAAGGTGTTCGGCGTCTCTCTCACCCCCACGTCCGACCGCCCGTATGTGTTCGTGAAACTCGAGACCAATCAGGGCGTGGCGGGCTGGGGCGAAGGGACGCTCGAAGGCAAAGCCGCGGCCGTGATGTCGTGCGTCGAGGACTTCAAGGAATTTCTCATCGGCGCGGATCCCATGCAGGTGGAGCATATCTGGCAATCCATGTACGTCCACAGTTTCTACCGGGCCGGTCCCGTGATGGGCTCGGCCATATCGGGAATCGACCAGGCGCTGTGGGACATTCGCGGCAAGGCGCTCGGAATGCCTGTCTACAAACTCCTCGGCGGTCCCTTCGATTCCCGCGGAGTGCGCGGCTACTACCACATGCGGGGCGAGACGGTCGAGGAGTTGCGCGCCTTGCGCGCCTCGGCAAAGGAACTCGGCGTCACCGCGT
>JADLBG010000676.1 GCA_020847895.1 Bryobacterales bacterium | reverse complement strand
TGTCGCTCACCCACTGCGGCGAGGCGAATTCGTAGCGCATCCCCAGGTTCAGCGTCAACCGGTTGTTCACTTTCCAATCGTCCTGAAAGTAGAGAAAATGCATGTACTGCCGGTAATCCACCACCACGAGATTGTTCAATTCGTAATGGCTCGGGGCGCCGGCGAAGAAATCCGTCAGTCCGTATGCCTGGGAAAGAGCGGTGCTGGTGGGAGCGCCCGCCGGACGGCTGAACTGTCCCGTGTAGTTGAAATTTCCATATGCCGGGTTGAAGTCATCAATTGTTGTGGTGAGGTTCAGCATCTCGTAGCCCGTTTTCAGCGTGTGCCGCCCCAGGAACTTCGCCAGGCTCACCCGCGGATTGACGGCAAACGGATTCTGGAACTGCGGATTGCTGGTCTGCCGCCCGAATTGCGAAAAGCCCTGTACGGACTGCGAGTTCATCGAGCCCGCAACGAGTTTGTCCGTTGGAAGATTCGGAATGTCCGTCAACAGGCTCGGCTCGCCCAGGCCGATTGGAGTCTTGCCCCCCTCGGTCCATCCCACCCCCGCCCGCGCCTCCAGCACCGTGCTCGAATTGAAACTGTAGGTAAGCCCGGGAACCACCTGCTGGTTGAAGATGTGCACATTCCCGTTGTTGTTGCCGCCCGCCGGGCCTGGAATGTTGCCGGGATCGAAAATGTTTGCCACCCGGTGGCTGTAGCGCGCAAACAGTGACAGCTTGCTGCCGGCGTAATAATCGATGCGGAAGTCCCCTTTGTCGTCGGTGAGCGTCCCTTTCGGCAGCGACTGGAAATTGTTGCTGATGCCCGGCAGATTCGGCTGCGGTAGCGCGTTCAGGATATTGATGGCGGATTTCATTTTGACCGCCTCGGGGATTACGCCGTCGGAATAAAGCGCGCCGGTGAGCGGGTTCATCACAGCGGCGCCAAGCCTGCCCGCGCGCTGGTCCGCCGTGGGCACCGTGGCAAACTGCAGCGTCCGCGTGGTGCGCCTCTGGCCCTCGTAATCGCCAAAGAAGAACAGCTTGTCCTTCTTGACGGCAAATCCCGCCGATCCGCCGAACTGATTCTGCTGATACACCGGCTTGCCGCCCACCGGCTTGAAAAATCCCACGGCATTGAGCGACGTGTTCCGAAGAAACTCCCACGCCGATCCGTGAAGCTGGTTCGTTCCGCTCTTCATCGCCACGTTGATCACCGCCCCCGAGGCATGGCCGTATTCCGCGCTGAAGTTGTTCGTCTCCACGCGGTATTCCGCCACCGCGTCCGGCGTGATTTGCACTACCTGGTTCGAAAAACCCTGATTGCTTGTTCCATACGCGTTGTTGTCCACACCGTCGAGCACGAAGTTGTTCGATTCAGCCCGCTGGCCGTTGACATTGTAGGAAGCCTCGCGGCTCGACAGCGTCTGGTTCTGTATCATCGACTTGCGCACGCCCGGAACCAGCAGCGTCAGATCCGCGTAAGACCGCCCGTTCAAGGGCAGATTGACGATTTCGCGGTTCGTGATCACCTGGCTGCGATTGCTCGAGTCCGTCTCGAGCGCCGCCGCCACGCCCGTTACGGTAATGTTTTCACTCACCTGCCCCACTTCCAGCGTGAGGTCCACGCGCTGTACTGCGTTCACCGTAACCGTAAAAGTGTCCGACGTGGTCACCTTGAAGCCTGGCGCTTCCGCCTTGAGCGTGTATTCACCCAGGCGCACCTTCAAAAACTCATAGTGGCCGTTCGCGTCCGTAACGGCGTTTTGCCGCGTTCCATTTTGCAGATTCGACAAGGTAACCTTGCTGTTGGGAATCATGGAGCCGGTGGCATCCTTCACCGTCCCCAATACCGTGGCGTCATACTGTGCGTAAGCGCACGAGCAGACGCAGACAAGTAACCATCCTAGATTGCGAGACATGAGCGCAGTCTATCACGCGTTCATGACGAAATCGTTTCTCGATCATGACGGGTCCGCAACCGGATGCTGTCGCCGTACACCCCCGCGGTTACCGGCTAACTGTGCGCCATGTCCACGACAGCCTCGGTGATTTGCCCAAGGTATTTCCCGCCGGCGCGCACATCGGCGGCAATCGCCAACCGCGGAGAGGGAGAGTTCCAGCTCTTTGGAACGGTAATCGAAAAAGATTGATGGGCATGGCTCTGCGCGCCCACCTCGAACGACAGCACGTCTGGCTCGACACGCCACTCCGAAGGCGCGATGATCGCCACCTCCATCTTCATCGCGCGCGGGCGGTAGTTCCGCACCCTCACCTCCGCCTTCTGCACACTCCCCGGCGCGAGCATCATCTGGTAGGGGTACAACTTCACCCAACTCGGATCCAGACCAAGGTCCGCTTCGCCCTCCGGCAGCAGATCGAAGAAGTACTGCTGCTGCTTGCGGAATTTCTGCTCCGTGGCGAGCATGATTTCGCGATCCACGGGATACGCGCGCCCGTGCCCCGGCGCGATCATCGCCGGTTCATGCTCAATCAGGTTGCGGATGGACTTGAGGTGGCTGTCGTTCTCCACGTGGTTGCGGAAGATGATGTTGTGGCGCAGCGTGCCGTCGTTGCGCGGGTTGGGGAAAAACGCGTCTCCGGTGAACGCCACCTTGT
>JADLBG010000675.1 GCA_020847895.1 Bryobacterales bacterium | reverse complement strand
TGCGCGCGCGGGTTACGGGGCGGATTGAGGGCGAGGGTTATGTCATCGAGAAGGTGATTTTCGAAAGCCTGCCCGGGTTCTACGTGACAGGGAATGTGTACAGGCCGAGGGAGGCAGGCCGGTATCCGGGGATTCTTGTGCCGATTGGGCACACGCAGGAGGGGAAGCCGGAGATGCAGTTGCTGGCCGCGAACCTTGCGAAAAAGGGTTACGTGGCGTTCGCTTATGATCCGATCGGGCAGGGGGAGCGGGAGCAGACATACCTGCCGCAACTGGGGCGGCCGTTGTCGGGTGGGGCGGGGAATGAACATCTGGAGTTGGGGGCGCGGAGTATTCTCATCGGCCAGAGCGTGGCGCGGTACTTTATCTTCGATGCCAGGCGCGGCGTGGATTACCTGGTGTCGCGGCGGGATGTGGATGGGAATCGTATCGGGGTGACCGGTTGTTCGGGCGGCGGGGCTATTACCACCTACGTGGGGGCGTTTGATCCGCGGATCAAGGCGGCGGCTCCGGGATGCTTCATCAACTCCTTCCGGAGATTGTTCACCGGCCCGACGGCGGATAGCGAGATGAGCTTTCCCGCCTTCCTTTCGAGCGGCCTCGATATCGCGGATTTTTTCGAATTGCCCGCGCCGATGCCGTGGCTGATGCTGGCGACCACTGGCGACTATTTCACACCGGATGGGGCGCGTCCGGTGTATGAAGAAGTGAAGCGCTGGTATGGGCTCTATGGCGCGGAGGACAGGATCCGGTTCTTTGTGGGACCGGGTCCGCATGGGACGCCGAAGGAGTCGCGGGAAGAGATCTACCGGTGGATGAACCGGTGGCTGAAGGATGGGAAGGGCGATGAGCGGGATGAGGACGTGAAGCTGTATACGAACCATGAGCTTCAGGTGACGGCCAGCGGGCATGTGGATGACGAGCCGGGAAGCCGGAAGCTATATCAGATCATTCTGGAGGAGTATCGCAACAGGCAGCAGCACCGTTCGCAGGCACAGTTGCTCGCGGAGCTGCGCGCGCTGGGTGTTCCTTCGCGCGGGGGTGTTCCGCGGGTGAGTACGATAGAACAGACCGCGGGCAAGGATTATCGAATGGAGCAGATTCAGTTCGAAGCCGAGCCCGGCGTCACGGTTCACGGGAAGCTCTATCTGCCCAATGCGGAGGGGCGGAAAGAAGCCGTTGTGGTGGTGGAAGACAAGCGGCTTCCGGTGCCGCTGCATGTGACGCGAAGCCCGTCGACGGCGGGGCTTGCCGAAGCGATGGCGCGGTCGGGACGGGTGGTTCTCGAGTTCGAGCCGCGGGATGCGCCCGGGCAGATTGACGGCCGGCCTTTTCTGGGGAACTGGCTGCTCAACGAGCGGTTTGACCTTGTGGGGCTTAATCTGGCGGCATCGCGGGCGCACGACATTCTGGCGGCGGTGGATGTGCTGGCGGCACGGCCGGAGGTGGAAGCGGATTCGATTCGCGGCTATGGGCGTGGGGTGAAGGGATTCTGGCTGCTGCTGGGGGCGGCGATGGATGCGCGTTTCAAGAAGATCTGGCTGGATCGAACGCCGTGGAGTTTCGGCGAAGGGATGAGCCATCCGATGACGGGCTACCTGTTCGATGCGATGATTCCCGGCTTCGCGCTGCACTGGGATTTGCGGGACCTGGTGGAGGCGGCGGGGGAGCGCCGGATCTTTTGGACCGATCCGGCGAATTGGATGAATCAGGTGGTGTTTCGCGGTCCGGCGTACCGGTACCGTTATGTCGGGGAGGGGGATGGTCCCTCCATGGCGGAGTTTTTCCGGTAGTCTACTTCGTCCGCGGAGCGCCGGCCGCTTTGCTCTTGTAGAAGAAATACACGGGCAGGCCGAGGAGGATGAGGACGATTCCCATGACGGACTCGACGGGGATGGTCTGGAGGCTGTTGACGAGGAGCCACGCCGCCGTGAGGACAAAAAGGGCGGGGACGACGGGATAGCCCCAGGTTTTGTAGGGCCGGGGCGCATCGGGGGCGCGCTTGCGCAAGACGAACACGGACGAGGCGGCGAGGGCATAGAAGGCCCAGGAAGCGAACATCGACATGTCGGTCAACTGATCGAAGGTGCCGGAGAGGGCGAGGATGCCGGCCCAGACAGAGATGGCGATGATGGCCCAAACAGGAACGAGCGAGCGGGGATGAAGGTGACCCAATTTCGGCGGCAACAGGCTGTCGTGGGCCATGGTGAAGGGGATGCGCGCGGTGGAAAGGATGACGGCGTTGAGGGCGCCGGCCACCGAGAGCATGAAGAGGAAGGACATGATGGCGGGGCCGTGCGAGCCGAGGAACGTGCCGGCTGCTTTCGCGGCCACGGGGAGCGCGTCACGGTGGGCGGTGGAATTCGCGGTAAGGATTTCGTGGAAGGGGAGCGCCCAGAAGTAGGCCACATTCGCCAGGCCGTACAGCGCCAGCACTACCACCACGCCGAGGATGAGGCCGCGGGGCAGGTTGCGTTCGGGGTCCTTGACCTCGCCGGCGACCATGGGCATGTAGGTCCAGCCGTCGTAGGCCCACAGAGCGGATAGCATGGCTGCGCCGAAGGCCTGGACTCCGGTCCATTGGGGCGCCGAGGCGGGGCGGAAGTGCCCGGGCGATCCGCCGCCGGAGAACAGGAACGCGCCCAGGACGATGATGCCGATGCCGAGGATCTTGCCGGCGGTGAGCAGAGACTGCAAATTGCCGCTGAAGGCGATGCCGGCGCAATTGAGCCCGCCGAGCAGCAGAATGACGGCCACGGCCACCACCTCTTTCATGCCGAACTGCCATTGGATTTCGCGGCCGAGCAGGTGAAGGGTGTGGTGCGCCCATACCTGTGGCATGGGGATGACGGCGGAGAGGAAAGTGGCGAATCCGACGCCGAGCGCCGACATTCCGCCGGCGGCGACGACGCACCGCATCCAGCCGTTGAGAAAGCCGGCAACATCCCCGTACGCGGTGCGGACGTACAGGTATTCGCCGCCGGCATGGGGCATCATTCCGCCCAACTCAGCGTAGGTGAGCGCGCCGGCGAGCGAGAGAAGGCCCGCGGCGACCCATGCGGCCAGGACGAGCATGGGTGAGCCCACCTGCTGGGACATGACGGCCGCTTTGAAGAAGATGCCGGTGCCGATGATGGAACCGATGACGAGGGCGGTGGTGCTGACGAAGGTCAATCCGCGAACCAGTTGCGGTCTGGCGGCGGCCGTTTCGGTGGGTGTGGTTTG
>JADLBG010000674.1 GCA_020847895.1 Bryobacterales bacterium | reverse complement strand
CTGGGAGCGTCCACCGTAAAGCTCGGCAAGTTGGATGTCTACAAATTCCCGAATGGGTTGGTGATGGTCCGCAAGGTTACGGCTGTTTCCGGGGGTTCGGAAGGTTCCGTCATCAATCACGTCGGGTTCAAGGTGAATGACCTGGACGCGTTTCGCGCCAAGGCGAAGGCGATGGGTTACCGGGAGGTGAGTTTCAACAAGGAGACAAGACAGGCGTTCATCATGTCGCCGGCTTCGGTGAAGGTGGAACTGAGCGAGGACAAATCGATGACGCGGCCTATCGTGAATCATCACATTCACTGGTTTGACACCGCGGTGCTCGATACGCAGGCGTGGTATGCGAAGATGTTCGGCGCCAAACCAGGGAAGCGATTGAAGTTCGATGCGGCGGACCTGCCGGGGGTGAATCTGACGTTTTCGCCATCGGAGAAGCCGACGGTTCCGACGAAGGGCCGGGCACTGGACCACATCGGGTTCGAAGTGGAGGGGTTGCAGCAGTTCGTGAAGCAGTTGGAGGCAAAGGGCGTGAAGTTCGACGTCCCTTACAAGAAGGTGCCGGAGTTGGGGATTTCGATTGCGTTTTTCACGGACCCGTGGGGCGCCTACGTGGAGTTGACGGAAGGTCTGAACCGTCTGTAGAGCAAGCCCTACCCGGGCAGAGATTCCCTCACCGCCGAGTCACTGGCCAGATTCTCGACGCGCACCTTCGCAATCCGGTTGCGATCCATCTCCTCGATGATGTACCGGCGTGAGCCTTCCTCCACCTGGTCGCCGGCTTTGGGGATGTAGCCGAGCCTGTAGAGGAGAAATCCGGCCAGTGTCTCATAGCCGGCCTCGACAGGAAGTTCGATGCCGTACTGCGTTTCGAGGTCGCGAATGGGGATGGCGCCATCGATGTGGATGATGGGGGCAGTTCGCTGCACGAGCGGACGGCGCGCATCGTGTTCGTCCTCGATCTCGCCGAAGATCTGTTCCACGACGTCTTCGAGGGTGACCACTCCGACGGCGGTTCCGAATTCGTCCACCACGAGGGCGATATGCGAATGGCTCTTGCGGAACTCGTCAAGGAGTTGTACGACAGGCTTCGATTCAGGCACAACGACCAGATGGCGAAGGAAGCGATGCGCATCGAAGCGGCGCACCTGGCGGCGGCGCTCGGTGGCGATGCGGCGCTCTTCCCAAACCCGCAGGAGATCCTTGAGATGAAGGTAGCCGATCAACTGCTCCGGTCTTTCCTCGTAGACGGGAATGCGGGAGAACTGATGCTCATTGGCGACGCGCAACAACTGATCGAGCGTGGTATTGACCGGTACGGAGATGATCTGATTGCGGGGCACCATGATTTCCCGCGTGAGGAACTCCGGCATCTCGAGCAGACGCTGCATGGCTTTCTCGACGAACCCCTCGAGGATGCCCTCGCGCAGGCTGGAACTGAGAATGAATTTGAGTTCTTCCACCGAATGCCCGCCGCCGGTCTCGCCTTTCACTCCGAGGGCCCGCGAGACCGCGGCAGCCGACCGCTCGAGGACAAAGACGAAGGGCTCGACCACACGGTAGAAGATGAGAAGGACGGGCGCGACAATGACGGCCAGGCGGTCGCGTTTGTCGATGGCGACATTCTTGGGGACCACCTCGCCGATGACGACATGCATGTAGGTCATCAGCAGGAAGGCCAAGGCGACGCTGGCTATCTTCAATGAGTGTGTAAGGAAAGGAGAGGACATCAGCGGATGGAGCCAGGCGTCGAAACGCTCCTGGAGCGCCTCTTCGCCGGCTACGCCGAGCGCAATGCTGCACAGGGTAACGCCAACCTGGACCACGGAGAGCAGTCGCTCCGAGTTCGAAAGGAGGCTGAGGGCGGCCGTTGCGCCGACATGGCCCTCTTCGGCCAGGGCGCGAAGGCGTGAAGGGCGGCTCGATACGAGAGCGACTTCCGAGGCTGCGAAGAACGCGTTCATTCCCACGATGAGGATCATCAGGAGAATGGTGTATCCGAAATTGCTATCCATGAAATGGCGCGGACTCCCGGGTCCGGCGCCGGGAAAACGATTTGTTAATGCCTTATTCTCTCATGCGGAAGAGAGTCGCGGAGGAGGGGCCGCGGGTCCGGCGCGAGCTACAATGCACGGGTAGTGAATCGCATTCTTCGTCTAGTCAATCTGTTGATTCTGGCTCTGGTTGTGATGGCGGCGGCGTGGGCGTATTGGTATATGTGGCGGCCCTTGCCGCGGGTTTCCGGCGAGCTAAAGATGCCGCTGAGCGGACCGGCGAGGATCGTCCGGGATGCGCTTGGAGTTCCGCATATCACCGCGGCGAGCGTCGAGGATACGCTCTTCTTAGAGGGCTTCGCGCACGCGCAGGACCGGTTGTGGCAGATGGATGCGCTGCGGCGGCTGGCGGCTGGCGAACTCTCGGAGATTGTCGGGCCCGCCGCTCTCGAGTCCGATCAGGAATCACGCCGGCTGTTGATGCGGCAGACGGCCGAGGCGCACTATGCCAATCTGGGAGCGGAAGAGCGGGCGCAGTTCGCAGCCTACGCCAGGGGGGTGAATTACTTCCTCGAGACGCATCGTGGAAAGCTTCCAGTGGAGTTTACCCTGCTCGGATACGATCCCAAGCCGTGGTCGGTTGTGGATTCGATGCTGGCGGGGATGCAGATGTTCCGCAGCCTCACCAACAGTTGGAAGGATGAGATTCTGAAACGCAAGCTGCTTTCCAGAGGCGATGCGGGGAAAGTATCCTTTCTACTGCCGGTGCGAGCGGGAACGGAGGCGCAGTTCGGCTCGAACGCGTGGGCCGTTTCCGGGAAATGGACGGCGGCGGGAAAGCCCATTCTGGCCAACGACACCCACCTGGAGTGGGCGTTTCCCAGCCCCTGGTATTCCATTCACCTGAAGGCCCCGGAACTGGACGTGATGGGCTTTTCGCTTCCCGGCGTCCCCTGCGTCATCATCGGCCACAATCAGCGGATCGCCTGGGGGATCACGAATCTGCAATTTGACGTCCAGGATCTGTACCTGGAGAAGTTCGATCCGCAAAGCGGACGGTACATGTTCCGGGGCCAAGTGGAGCAGGCCCGCATGGAGCGGGAGACGATTCGCATCAAGGGGAGGTCTCCGATGGAGATGGTGACGTGGGTGACCCGGCACGGTCCCGTTTTTGTCACTTCCGGGACTGAGACCTTCTCGCTGCACTGGCTGGCGGAGGACAAGGATGGATTCCGGTTTCCGTTCCTGGCACTGAACCGGGCGCGGAACTGGCAGGAGTTTACGCAGGCGCTGGCCCGAATCTCCGGACCTGGTTCGAATTTCGTGTACGCCGATGTGGACGGCAACATCGGCTACCATGCGGCGGGCAAGTTGCCGGTGCGGAAAACGTTTCAAGGAGACGTGCCCACGGACGGCAGCGCGGGGGAGACCGAATGGG
>JADLBG010000673.1 GCA_020847895.1 Bryobacterales bacterium | reverse complement strand
GGTCCGTTCATCCAAGACCGGCTTCAATGCCTCGTAACGGGCTCGAATGGATGCCGTGTCCACCATGCATCCAGGATACGCCAAAACATTCCATTATGGAAATGTTATTTATAGACGGATCCTAAGCTCTCAGCCCTAACTCGCCGGGACGCCCGTATCGTGCCTGCTCAACTCCGTCCATGACTCACCGATAAGGCAAGTATGCCCCGCTTCCGGTTTCTTCCGTCTCTGGTGCTGTTGGTGTACGCGGGACCAAGTGCCTCCGCGGCTGCGGACGCAGAACAGCCTCCCTCATCTTTCACGCCAGGAGCCGGTGATCTCGCATCGATGGACCTCGATCAACTCCTGTCGACGCCGGTCACTACCGTCCGGCGTACGGAAGAGCCTGGGCCGTGCCGCGGGCGCGGTCTATGTGATCACGCAGAAGGAACTGCGGCGCTCCGGCGTGACCAGCATACCGGAAGTGTTGCGGCTGGTTCCGGGGGTACTGGGTACAACGGGTCGAATTATATTATCAACGTGGGCGATCAGCGCCCGGGGATTCAACAATGTGTATGCCAACAAGCTGTTGGTGATGATAGACGGGCGCTCGGTCTACTCGCCTGTGGTCGGAGGAGTGTTCTGGGACAGCCAGGATACTCTCATTGAAGATATTGACCGCATCCAGGTCCTACGCGGACCGGGGGCGGCGATGTGGGGCGCCAATGCCGTCAACGGTGTAATCAACATTATTACGAAACCCGCTGTCCGGACCCAAGGCACTCTGGTCACCTTCGGCTCCGGAACCGAGGACGAAGCCGTAATTGGAGTCAGGCAAGGAATTGTCGCTGGGAGTCAGGGCTATTTCCGGATTTACGGGCAGGAAAAACTTCGGACCGGCGCCGCGGCCGCGGACCCGCGATTCGGCGACAGCCGCTGGAGCATGACTCAGGCGGGCTTCCGCGGCGATTGGACGCTGCGCGAATCGGACGCGTTGACGGTTCAAGGCGACGTCTACCGCAGTGGGGCGCGATCGTACGATTTCATCAAGACGCTGACACCGCCCTTCGGCAGCATGGAACCGGACCGGGCGGAGACATGGGGCGGGAACCTGAATGCGCGCTGGGAGCACAGCCACCGGGATGGAGGACTGAGCGTAATCCAGACCTACTTCGACAGCGTCCAAAAAGACAGCGCGCTGATTAACGTCGGAGTCCAAACTGGTGATGCCGAGTACCAGTACCGTCGGCCTGCAATCAGGCGGCATGAACTTTCGATCGGCCTCAGGGCGTGGACAATCGCCGACCAGTACCAAGGCTCGAAATTCATCAATGTCGCCCCGGCCGACGAGCGATACGGCATGCAGCACGTCACTCTTGAAGACGACTACGGCGTGGTCCTCGATCGGTTGACGCTCAGCGTGGCGGCGCGGTTCGAGCACAACAGTTTTTACCGGGTGGACGGTTCAGCCGACGCTCCGTTTGCTCTATACGCTTAACAAGAAGCACTCGTGGTGGGGCGCCCTGTCGCGTTCGGTGCGGACTCCCTCACGAGGGGAACTCGACGGGAGCGTGCTGGCTGACGTGATCCCTACGCAGACGCTGCCGATAGCAGCCCGGGTTATAACATCGCCCGGACTCGGCAATGAGGTTGGGACTTCGTTAGAGGCGGGCTACCGGGGACAACTCCGCGCGCGGGTGGTCGTGGACGGCGCTTTCTTTGCTTCGCGCATGCAAGCGCTCTTGACACCCGGCACGGGGAACCCGCAGCCACAACTGAGCGGCCCCATTCCGTACATCCTGCTCCCCATTGCCTACCGCAACCAATCCGACGCGAATTCCGAGGGAATCGAGTTGGCCGTTCGGACGAAGGTTTCCTCGCGGCTGGAATGGAGCGGCGTATTGACCTGGCTGCATTTCTCGAAATTCCTGAGCCCCCAGAATTCGCTTTTGGGAGCGAGGGATATGCTCGCCGCCTCTCCGGGGTGGCAGTTCTATTTCAATTCCCAATGGAACCCGGCCCGCCGCTGGGAGTGCGACGCGACGTATTTCTGGTACGGTCCCTCATTGACCGGTCCGCAGACGACCCAGGTCTACGGTCCAGGCTTGGATTTGCTCGGCGTCATGGGTGCTCAACGGCAGATGTTGGACATCCGCCTTGGGCGTCGTATCGGCGAGGGCATTGACCTCTCCGCGGGAGCGCAAGCGTTGACGATCGGCAACCGGTTCGAATACAAAGCCGCGGTCGGGCCGGTATTGGCGCCGATTCGTCCTTCCGCCTACGCGCGAATCACCTTCCGCTTCTGAACGGCGGCCAACCCTGGCGAATCAGTGAGTAATGTTCCGACATGAGCAATCAACGCTCCAACTCCGCGGGAAGGCAGTGGCCGTTACTGCTCACAATCCCGCTCGGAGTTGTTGCTCTGTGCGGAAGCGCGAGTGCGGCGGAAGCCGTTTCCAGTCGCCCTCTTAAGGCGGCACTCATCCTGAGATTGGTGGATTTCGTTGTCTGGCCTACAGCCGGCCAGACTTCAACTTTTCCGGTGTGCATCGTGGCAGACGAACCTCTGTCGGAGGCGGTGCGGCAGTCCGCCCTTGTCCTCAAGGCGAGCCGGGCGAAGGTGGAAGTACGGCACCATACGACGCTGAGAACTGCCACTGGATGCCGGCTGTTGTACATCGGCGAATACGACGAGCATCTTCTCCGTTCTTACCTGGCGGCGCATCGCCGGGAGCCCATCCTGACCGTCGGCGAGACCGACGAGTTCCTGGATGCGGGCGGAGTGCTCCGAATCCGTGCGGAGAACGGTCGAGTCAGTGTCGACCTCAGGTTAGCCGCCGCAGCTGCGGCGAAACTGCAGATCAGTACCCGGTTGGCCCGGCTGGCCAACATCGTCGACCGGGAGGCCGGAGGCGCCCGAAATGACTCTCATTGGCGACAAGTCATTCCGGGATCAACTGGGCTTGTGCCTCATGGCATTGAGCGGCGCTACGCTTCTGCTGGCCTGTGCCGGGTTCGTGGCATGGGAAATCGTACAGGACAAGTGGCGACTGGCGGAGCAGATGAGTTCGGCGGGCCGCATCGTGGGAAGCAACGCTTCGGCAGCCCTCGCCTTCCACAACCAGCGCGACGCGGAGGAGGCATTGGCGGTGCTGCGCGAAGACACCCGCGTGCAGTACGCGCGAATTCGCGATGCGGAGGGAGCCTTGTTTGCCGAGTTCCGCCGCCCCGCCGCGCCGGCGGCCCGTCTCAAACAAATGCCCTTGGGAGGGACCGCGGTGGTAACCATTCCCATCCGTTCCGGCAGTGGACTGTTAGGAACTGTCGAGATCCACGCTCTTCTCGACCCCGTGTGGCTGGTGGCCTGGCGTTCTTCGCCGGTGATTCTAAGTGTCTTCCTGATATCGGCCGCCATAGCCGCGTCATTCGCTTTGTACCTGCAACGATTGATTGCCAGGCCGTTGCTGCGCCTGGCTGCCACGGCGGGCAGCATCAGTGGCGGCCACGCTTATTCGCTGCGGGCGCAACCCGAACCGGGCCGGGAACTGGCTCGTCTGGTCGAGGCTTTCAACCTCATGCTCGGTCAAATTGAGCAACGCGATGAAGAACTCGCTCATCATCGCGACACTCTGGAGCAGCAGGTGGCTGAGCGCACGGCGCAACTCACCACGGTGAACGCGGAATTGCTGTGCGCCAAAGAGCAGGCCGAGCAGGCAGCATGTTCGAAGAGCGAGTTTCTGGCGAACATGAGCCACGAGATCCGCACGCCCATGAACGGCATCATCGGGATGACCGGCCTGGCTCTCGACACGGAACTGACCTCGGAGCAGCAAGAATACCTCCGGACCGTAAAGACGTCGGCGGATTCGCTGCTCACGATCCTGAATGACATCCTCGACTTCTCGAAGATCGAGGCCGGCAAGTTGATGATCGATCCCATCGTGACGGACATTGCCGACATGCTCAGGGGCGTGATGCGCACGATCGCCGTCCGGTGCCATGAGCAGGGCCTCGAATTGCTCTGCCGCATTGACCCCGCTATCCCATCTCGAGTGGTAGCGGATCCCGGGCGCCTGCGCCAGGTCATCCTGAACCTGGTTGGGAACGCCGTCAAATTCACCGCGAAGGGTGAAATCGAAGTGAGCGTTCTCCCTGGTCCGCTGAACTGAAAGATGGCAGGCTTGATCTTCATTTCGTCGTGCGCGACACAGGCATTGGCATTCCAGAAGAAAAACAGGCGGCTATATTTGAGCCATTCGTCCAGGCCGACGGATCCATTACCCGGACCTTTGGCGGAACCGGTCTCGGGCTATCCATCTCGTCCCGGCTTGTCACGCTGATGGGTGGCAGCATCTGGCTGGAGAGCAAGCCGGGGGATGGCAGTATGTTCCATTTCACTGTTCCCTGTGCAATTGCGAAATCGCCGGATCCGGATCACGAGTACCCGCCAACGGCGGAACTTGACGGAATGCGCGTCCTGGTAGTCGATGATAATCACACGAATCGATTCATTCTTGAGCAGATGCTCGGCCGCTGGGGCATGCGTCCATGTTGCGCGGCCGGCGGACGTGAAGCACTGACGCTTCTCCAACGCGCGGCCGAAGCCGGCGACCCTTACCGGTTGACTCTACTCGATTCTCAAATGCCGGAGATGGACGGTTTTGCAATCGCCGAGTCCATACGGGATGACCCGCGGTACGCGAAGACTACGATAATGATGCTGACCTCCGTCGATCTCAATAACGATGCGCAGCGCTGCCGCAGGTTGGGCATCAGCGCCTATCTCATCAAGCCGATTTCCGCGCCCGAGTTGCGAGGCGCAGTCGAGCGGATACTCGGCCTTGCATCCCCGGCTGATGACCGGCCGAAGCACTCCCGAAACCCGGCGGAGAGTGTGGAACCGCTCAGGATTCTTCTCGCCGAGGACAACACAGTCAATCAGAAGCTCGCGGTCCGGTTGCTCGAAAAGCACGGGCATTCGGTTGTTGTCGTCAACGACGGCGCCGCCGCGGTCGAAGCTGCCCACGGCCAGTTCGATTTGATCCTCATGGATGTCCAAATGCCGAACCTCAGAACTCCTGATCTCATCCCGTGGTTCTGACGGGGACGATGAATTTGAATTGACCCGATGACAGTTGCGCCAGTGGCGTAGTCGGGGCGAGACTGGAGCATGCCGCAACTCCAGTTGCCGATCTT
>JADLBG010000672.1 GCA_020847895.1 Bryobacterales bacterium | reverse complement strand
GGGTTCGTGGAATAGGGCCGTTCGTAATAGCCGCCCAGCCAATCGAGGAACTCGGCGCCGCCACGGTCCCTGGGAATCTCCACGCAGGAGTGCATGCAGCCGAAGCCGACGCCGGCGTCCATCAGTTTCTTCATCTTCGCCAGCCGGTTGTCCGTGAGGAATGGATGCCGTTCGCCGCCATCCATGTAGAAGAAGACCGCGCGCGCCCCATCGAAGACCGCTTCGTCCTCCGGCCAGCCGCCTTTCACCACCACGGGTTTGATGTCCTTGTTCTGCTTCAGCATCTGTTCGAGCAGCAGGACACCGGCATTGAATTCGTGTTCTCCGGGGCCGTGGCTGGGCTTTCCGGCCACCAGAACAATCTTCACGGGGCCGGCGGCGGCTGCACAGACAGCGCCCAGGCAAAGCAGCGTTGCGATGCGAAACATGAGTAGCTATTGTATACGGCGCGGCCCGGCGGTGTCTGGGAAATTGGCAACACACGCGAAACGGCGCCCGCCCGCGCCGCGAAACATTGCCACGTCGCGCTTAAGCGAGCGCCTTCTCGATGAGCCGTCCGCGGACATCGGTCAGCCGGAAATCGCGGCCCTGGAATTTGTAGGTGAGCTTGAGGTGGTTGATGCCCAGCAGGTGCAGCATGGTGGCGTGGACGTCGTGTACCTCGATCTTGTTTTCGGCGGGTGAGAATCCAAGGTCGTCGCTTGCTCCTACAGTGATACCGTGCTTCAGGCCGCCGCCGGCCATGAGCAAAGTGTAGGAGTCGATGTGATGGTTGCGCCCGATCTTGCCCTTCTCGCGTACTTCGCCCATCGGCGTGCGGCCAAACTCGCCGCCCCACAGCACGAGAGTCTTCTCGAGCAGGCCGCGCTGTTTCAGGTCCTTGATGAGGGCAGCGGTCGGCCGGTCCACTTCAGCGGCAACTTTGTCCAGGGGCCCGACGATGTCGTCGTGATGGTCCCAGTCGGTGTGGTAAAGCTGGACGAAACGCACGCCGCGCTCCACCAGGCGGCGGGCCAGCAGGCAGTTGTTGGCGAACGTTCCTATACCGGGTTCGGCGCCGTACATCTCCAGGGTTTGCTTCGATTCCTGGCCGAAGTCGATCAGGTCAGGGCCGCTCGTCTGCATGCGGTAGGCCATTTCGTAAGCGCTGATACGGGTCTTGATCTCTTCGTCGCTTGTGTCTTCGAGGCGGAGGCGGTTCAGATCCTGGATGGCGTCGAGCGCGCGCCGCTGGTCCTCTCCCGTGATGCCCTTGGGGTTCGAGAGATCGAGGATGGGATCCCCGACGTTGCGGAACGGGATTCCCTGATAAGCCGTGGGCAGGAAGCCGCTGGACCACAACAGCGCGCCGCCGCGCGGTCCACGCGGTCCGGATTGCAGCACGACGAATCCGGGGAGGTCCTTTGATTCACTTCCAATGCCGTATGTAACCCACGCGCCGATGCTCGGGCGGCCCGGGCGGATGGAGCCGGTGTTGGCGAACAGCTTCGCGGGGCCGTGGTTGAAATTCTCCGTGGCGACGCCGTTGAGCATGGTAAGGTCGTCCGCGACGCCTGCCATGTGGGGCAGCAAATCGGAGATCCACATCCCGTGTTCGCCGCATTGCCTGAAGTGACGCCGCGTTCCCAGCAGCTTCGGCGTCTCCTTGGAAAAGCTGTCCATGAAGGCGAAGCGTTTGCCCTTGAGGTAGCTTTCGGGAGTCGGCTTGGCATCCCACTTCACCAGTTCCGGCTTATAGTCGAACATCTCGAGGTGGCTGGGCCCGCCGGCCATGTGGCAGTAAATGACATGCTCGATTTTGGCTGGATGGTCCTTACCGATGGCGAATGCCCTTTCGCCCATGAGGTTGAGCAGGGCAATCTTTCCGACGCCGGCGCCGCAATCGCGGAAAAACTGCCGTCTCGTCGCATGCAATACAGCCTTGTCTTCCTTCGTCATCGCTTCTACTCCCGGGTCATAAATTCGTCCAGGTTCAGCAGCACGCGGGATACGGCGGTCCAGGCCGCCTTTTCCTCGCGCCTGGAGTCGCGTTGCGCGGCCAGCAATTGGAGCAGCCGCTGTTGTTCCCCGGCCCGCGGCGCCCGGTCGAGCGCCAGAAGGAACCCCTCTTTGAGCTTTTGTGTATCGCCGGTAGTCTTGTCTTTCAACAAGCGGTCCGCCAGCGCTCCGGCAAACTCGAAGTACGCCTCATCGTTCAACAGCGTCAGCGCCTGGAGCGGCGAGTTGGAACGGATACGGCGGGTGCAGGTGGTGGTGGCGTCCGGCGCGTCGAACAGCACCAGCGAAGGATGCGGCGCCGAGCGCTGGAAGAATGTGTAGACGCCGCGGCGATACCTGTCCGCACCCTCGCTTGTCTTCCACTCGCGCTTCACCTGGGTGACGGAGTTCGCGCCCGGCGGCAGCGGCGGGTAGACAGCCGGTCCCCCCAGTTTTTCCGAGAACAGGCCGCACGTGACGAGAGCCGAATCGCGAACCAGTTCGGCATCGAGCCGCAAACGGTTCTGCCGGGCCAGCAACCGGTTGTCCGGATCGATCGCTTTCGCGTCCGCGCGCCCCTTCGAACTCTGGCGGTAGGCCGCCGACATGACGATGAGCTTGTGCATCGCCTTGCGGCTCCAGCCGCGATCCATGAATTCGAGAGCCAGGTAGTCGAGCAGTTCCGGATGAGTGGGGCGCTCGCCCATTACTCCGAAGTCATTCTCAGTATCGGTAATGCCCTTGCCAAAATACTTCTGCCACATGCGATTCACGG
>JADLBG010000671.1 GCA_020847895.1 Bryobacterales bacterium | reverse complement strand
GGGGATCTGGATTTCGCCGTGGGGGGCAAGAGCGGGGTGTATCTGTTCGAGAACCTGATGAAGGGGAAGAAATGAGTACACGCAGATCTTTTTTGACTTCCGCGGCGCTGGCGGCTCCGGCGCTGCTACCGGCGCAGTCGCCGAACGATGCGGTGCGCGTGGCGGTGATTGGAGTGGGCAATCGCGGGTCGTACTTGCTGCGGCACGTGTTGAATGTGCCGGGGATCCGGATTGTGGCGCTGTGTGATTTGGACGCCGAGCGTTTGGCGGCGGCGGAGAAGGCGGCTTCGGAGAGAGGACACAAGCCGCGGACGTATGAGGATTTCCGCAAGATGCTGGATGAAGGGAAGGACATCGATGCGGTGATCATCGCGACGCCGGTGGATACGCACAAGATGGTAGCGATCGCGGCGCTCGAAGTGGGCAAGAACGTGTACTGCGAGAAACCGATGGCGGTGAAGCCGGAAGATGTGCGGTTGATGGTGAACGCGGCGCACAGCGCGAAGGGGATTTTTCAGGCGGGGTTCCAATTGCGGCATGATCCGAACCGGCGCGCGGCGCTGGAGTTCATCCACGGGGGCGGGATCGGGAAGGTGTTGTATATGCACGGGACGCGGCATACCGGAGATCTGCCGCGGAAGACGGCCTGGTATTTCGACCGGACGCGATCCGGAGACAACATTGTGGAGCAGGCGTGTCACATTCTGGATCTGTTTGTGTGGGCGGCGGGGAAGCCTCCGCTGCGGGCGTTCGGGTCGGGCGGGATCAACCTGTACAAGGATGAGCCGCCGGGGCGGACGACGATGGACAACTACAGCGTGATTTACGAGTTTCCGGGGGATGTGCGGGTGAACTTCAGCCACATTTACTTTGATCCGGCGGGGTTTTCAGGGATCAAGGAGAGGGTGTGGGGGGAGAAGGGGGCGATGGATCTGGCGACGGCGACGTGGATGGAACTGGGGAAGAAGGGCGAGTTGAAGCTGGAGGCGCCGGACGCGGGGAAGGATTCGACGTATCAATCGCTGGCGGCATTCATCGACAACGCGCGGAACAAGAGCAAGCCCTTGAACGACGCCGATTCGGCGCGGTTATCGACGCTGGTGGCGATGATGGGGCGGAAGTCGATTTACGAGAAGAGAATCGTGACCTGGGAGGAAATGGATGTCTGAGAAGATGACGCGCGGGCAGTTTCTCTTGTGCCTTGCGGGAACGGCACTGGCGCAGGAAAAGACGAAGCAGATTACCAGCGAGGAACTGGAAGCGCTTTTGAAGCAGCACGTGTTCCTGCTGGACGTGCGGGAGCCTCGGGAGTTGGTGGAAGTAGGGGCGGTGAAGGGGTACATGAACATTCCGCTGGGCCAGTTGGAGAGCCGCCTTTCCGAGGTGCCGAAAGATAAAACCATCGTCACCATTTGCGCGAGGGGTGTGCGGGCGGGAAAGGCGGGGGACATTCTGGTGAAGCACGGCTACAAGGTGGCTGGCGCGTGCGGGATCACGGAGTGGAAGGCGAAGAACAAGCCGGTGGTGTACCCGAAGTAGGCTACCGCACGCGGAACCTGGCGTTCAGCGCGGCGAGTTTGTCCTCGAGCGAGACGGGCTTGGGCGGTTGCTGCGGTTTGCGCGGCTCCTGTTGCTGTTTGGGGCGCGGTTCGCAGGCTTTCATGGAGAGGGCGATGCGCTTGGCTTTGGTATCGGCGGAGATGACCTGGACCTTGACGATCTGGCCGACTTTGACGGCTTCGGAAGGGTCCTTGATGAAGCGGTGGCTCATCTCGCTGACGTGCACGAGGCCGTCCTGATGGACGCCGACATCGACGAAGGCTCCGAAGCGGGTAACATTGGTGACGACGCCTTCGAGTTGCATACCGGGTTTGAGGTCGTCGATTTCCTTGACGTCGTCGCGCCAGGTGGGGCGGACAAAGGTATCGCGCGGGTCGCGGCCGGGCTTGCGGAGTTCCTCTTTGATGTCGGAGAGGGTGTAGCTGCCAGCCTCCTCGGTGCGGAAGGCCTGGATATCAACGTTCTCGATGAGGGAGGGCTTGGCGATGAGGTCGTGGAGGGAGACGTTGAGCGAGTCGGCGATACGTTCGACGATGGGGTAGGACTCGGGGTGGACGGCGGTGATGTCGAGGGGGTTGTCGCCTCCGCGGATGCGCAGGAATCCGGCGGCGAGTTGGAAGGTCTTGGGTCCGAGGCCCTGAACGGCCATCAGTTGCCGGCGGTTGAGGAAGCGGCCGTTCTGGTTGCGAAATTCGACGATGTTCTGGGCGGTGCGCTCGGTGAGTCCGGAGACGTGGCGGAGCAGGGGTACGGAGGCGGTGTTGAGATCGACGCCGACGCGATTGACGCAGCTTTCGACGGTGGCTTCGAGGCTTTGCTTGAGGCGGCGCTGATCGACGTCATGCTGATATTGGCCGACGCCGATGGATTTGGGATCGACCTTGACGAGTTCGGCGAGCGGGTCCTGAAGGCGGCGGGCGATGGAGATGGCGCCGCGGACGGTGAGGTCGAGGTCAGGGAACTCATGGCGGGCGACGTCGGAGGCGGAGTAGACGCTGGCTCCGGATTCGCTGACGACGACGCTGAAGATCCTGGCGAGGCCGGCCTGGCGGAGGAAATCCTGCACGAAGGCGGAGGTTTCGCGGGAGGCGGTACCGTTGCCGATGGCGATGGCCTGAACGTTGTGCCTGGCAATGAGGGAGGCAAGGGTGCGGACGGCGCCGGCGAGGTCGTTCTTCGGTTCGTGCGGGTAGATGACGGAGTGTTCGAGGAACTTGCCGGTGGAATCGACGACGGCGAGTTTGCAGCCGGTGCGGATGCCGGGGTCGATGCCGATGACGGAGAGCATGCCGGCGGGTGGAGAGAGGAGGAGGTTTTCGAGGTTCTCGCGGAAGACCTTGATGGCTTCCTCGTCGGAGCGGTCCTTTAGCTCGAGGCGGACTTCGGTCTGGATGGAGGGATTGAGAAGGCGGTCATAGGAATCGGCGATGGCGGATTCGAGGTAGGGGGCGCAGTCCGAGGGGCCTTTGATGATCTGGGATTGGAGCCAGGCGAGGGGGCCCTGTGGCTCGATCTCGATTTCGAAGTGGAGGATGCCTTCCTTGGCTCCGCGGCGGATGGCGAGCATGCGGTGGGAGGGGATTTTGGAGGCAGGCTCGCGGAATTCGTAGTATTGTGCGAACTTCGATTCCGGGTCTTCCACACCTTCGATGCGGCGGCTGGAGACGACGCCCTGCCCGGACATCATGGCGCGGATTTTCTTGCGGAAGTCAGCGTTCTCGCTGACGATTTCGGCGATGATGTGGCAGGCTCCTTCGAGGGCGTCTTCGACGGAGGGGACTTCCTTTTCGGGGTTGACGAAAGTGGCGGCGAATTCGGCGAGGGGCGCGGCGGCGGATTGCTCCCAGAGGAAGGCGGCGAGGGGTTCGAGGCCGCGGTCGCGGGCGATGGAGGCTTTGGTGCGGCGCTTGGGTTTGTAGGGGAGGTAGAGATCCTCGAGTTCGGTTTTCTCCATGGCCGCCGCGATTTTGTTCTTGAGGCCGTCGGTGAGTTTGCCTTGTTCCTGAATGGACTGGAGGATGGTGGAGCGGCGGTCTTCGAGTTCGCGGAAGTATTCGAGTTTTTCCTGGGTCTCGCGGATCTGGACTTCGTCGAGGTTGCCGGTGGCCTCTTTGCGGTAGCGGGCGATGAAGG
>JADLBG010000670.1 GCA_020847895.1 Bryobacterales bacterium | reverse complement strand
GGGATTCGTGTTGTACGGGAGCCTGGTGCTGCTGCCGATTTGGATGCAGACGCTGCTGGGATATCCGGCGGTGGTGGCGGGGATTGCGCTGGCTCCGCGGGGATTGGGGAGTTTTCTGGCGATGCCGGTGGTGGGGAGCCTGTTGAGCAGGCTGGATCCGAGAAAGTTTCTGGCGCTGGGGCTGCTGGTGGCTGCATTGACGCTGGTGCAATTGGGGCGGCTCGATCTGAATGCGGGGTATTGGGATTTCTTCTGGCCGCAGTTCGTGCAGGGGATATCGCTGGCGCTGCTGTTCGTGCCGCTGACGACGGTTTCGATGGGGCTGATTCCGAAGGAACAGATGGGGAATGCGACGAGCATCTTCAATCTGCTGCGGAATACGGGCGGGAGCGTGGGGATCGCGACGGTGACGACGCTGGTATCGCGCTACAGCCAGGCGCACATCAATACGCTGGCGGCGCATGTGACGCCGTACGATGGGGTGAGCCGCGGGATGCTGGAGGGGTTGACGCAAGGGATGATGGCGCAGGGTTCGGCTCCGGCGGTGGCGGCGAAGCAGGGATATGCGGCGCTGTTCGGGATGGTGCAGCGGCAGGCGACAATCTTGTCGTTTTTGGATGTATTCTGGCTGCTGGGGCTGATTTTTCTGGGGCTGGTTCCGCTGGTGATGTTGATGCGGCGGCCGGCGAAGGGCGGGGGAAGCGTGGCGGCGCACTGAGCGGACTTTAACCTTGAGGTGGGGAGCCAGCGATGAAACAGTCTCCGATAACGCGGCGCGATTGCGCGAAAGGAATCATGGCGGCCGCGGGGCAGCGGTTGGCGGCGGCAACCAAGCGGTACCAGGTTGGAAACGAGGGACTCGAACTGTCCTTGGCCGTGGACGGCGGGAGAGTGGTCCGGAAGACGATCTCAAACCGGCTGACGGGCGACAGTTTCGAATTGCCGCCCGGCGAGTTTCAACTGGAGTTCGATTCCGGCAGGATTCTATCGGCGGCGGAGTTGTCCGCTGATGCCACGAGCAGCCGGGAGGGCCTGGAACTGCGGTATGGCGGCACTGGCGACGATCCGGAGGTCCGGATACGTTACCAGTTGCCGCCGGGCAAGATGTACTTGAGGAAACAGATTGCGCTGCGATGGAGCGAACGGCGGCGCCTGCTGCGCGCCGATCTGGATAACTGGAGCGGCGTCAAGCGGAACTGGGCTTCCATGCACGCGGACCGGATGCCGTATGGCAGCCATCCGATATACTGCGACACACTGTGGGCCGGGGTGGAATTTCCGGCTGCGTTTAACGAGTATGGCCGGGAAGGGTTCGTGCTGAGGAGCCGGCCGGGCGGCATCGAGATCGGACGGGAATGGGTGGAGTTACACTCGACCGCCACCGGCGCAGCCGAGCCGCGGCGCGTTTACGAAGCATTTCTCGAATATCTGGAGGATATACGGCTGGCTCCGCCGCGGCTGGTGGCATGTTACAACTCCTGGTGGACGCTTCCCACCGTTGTCAGGCAATCCGATAACCTCGCCCTGATTCAGGACCTGAAGGCAAAGATGTACGACCGGTTCGGCATCTTCTTCGATATCGTCACCACCGACATGGGCTGGAGCAATCCGCGAACCATCTGGCAGATTGACCGTTCCATTCTGCCGCGGGGATTCGATGATATCCGGGCAATCGTCGAGCCGGCGGGCGCCAAGCTGGGCTTGTGGATGTCTCCGAGCGAGGTGTACCCGCCGGTGTGCGATTACGCATACCTGGAAAAGCAAGGCTACGTGGTGTTGTGGAACAATCGCGACCGCCGCGGGGAGAAACGGTTCGCGGTATCGCTGGCCGATCCGAAATACCGGGACGAGGTGAAATCGCAGCTACGCAAGCTGATTCGTGAAAACGGCCTGGGACATATCAAGTACGACGGTTTCGCCGCGGAAGAGCCGCGGGCGCACCACGGGCTATTGGCGGGGAAAGATTCGGTGGAGCCGCTGGCCGCCTATTCGCTGGAACTGCTGAAGGCCTCGAAGCAGGAGGATGCGAGCCTGGTCACCGAGCCGACTTATATGAACTCGCTGGCCAATTACATCAGCCCGTGGATTCTGAAGTACTCGGACAGCGTGTGGGGGAATTCGGGAGGGGACTGCCCGCGGGGCATCGGACCGGCTCCCGACTATCGTGAATCGCACACGACCGCGCGGGAGTACTTCATATTCTCGTCCATGCGCGAGTTCTGGCTGCCGCAGAACGCGGTCCACTACTTTGATATCGTGCATTGCGACGAAGGGAAGGGCTTTGCGAACCATGCAGCCATGGCCTTCGGGCGCGGCCGGTTCTTCCTCTCGACTTATCTCAATCCAAAATTCATGGATACGGACGACTGGCGCATCTATGCGGGATTACTGAAGTGGGCGCGAAGCAACAGAGATTTAATGCGGAACACCGTGATGGCTCCCTCCCGCGTGGAATTGGGCGAACCGTACGTTTACGGACACTGGCTCGGTATGCGGGGGGTGCTGGCGGTGAGAAATCCATCCAACGAGACGAAGGATTTCGTGTTGGACTTGCGGAGGGCCGGCGCGCCCAAGGGGCTGGCCGATGCAGTGTGCTATAGCCAGTACCCGTACCGGCGCGGAATCGCCTCCGGGTTAGGCGGCTCATCGGCCGTCGAACTGCGCCTCGCGCCCTGGGAACTGCTGTTTCTGGAGGTGGCTCCCAGAGGCGGGATTCGCGAACCGGTGGCTCTGGGGGCGCGGTGGTACCGGGAAGGCGACGGGATGTCGGTGGCGGCCGATCCGCAGACAGAAACGATCCGGTTGCTCGAGCCGGGCGGAGCGGAGCGGACTATGCGCTCCGCCGCGCGCGCGCCGGCCGGACTGCGAGGTGAAATGCTCTCGGAGACAGTGCGCAGGCTGCCGGAAACAGAGTGGCTGATAGAGAAGAATGAGCGGCAACCTTCCTCGAGCTTCGAGTTGGAATGCTCGGTGGGCGTGCCCGGGGGCGCACGCGGCAAGGTCCTATTGTTGGTGGAGTTCCCCGGCCGCCGGCACCATGAGAACCACTGCAGTGGGCAAGTGAACGGCCAGAGCGCGGCGGTGGTGGAAAGTTCTTCGGCGGGCCACATCGGCTATGCGGTGAGTTCGGCTGGGAATTTCTGGAAAGACGCGCACTCTTACGAAAGCGAATGGAGTTGGCATATCTGTGAGGTTTCCGCAGGCAGTTCACGTGTGAGATTTCGCGGATCCGCGGCCCACCCGTCTCCGAAGTTGGGGGTGTGGCTATGGACGGAACAGGATCTGGCCGGCAGCGCCACCCACGTGGCATCGAGATGTCCGGAACCGCAGATGCCGCAGTATCGCGAGCATCTCGAGCGCAGCGGCATCTGTCTCAAGCGCCCGCGCCAAGCGCTCGGGTAAAGCGGTGAGATGAGGGCGGCGCATTGAGCAGGAGGCAATCGTTTGGCGAAGCTGAGTGATTTGAAACTGACGTATTGGCTGTACATGAAGGCGTACCGCTACCGGAGCGCGGAATGGCGGCCGGGGGCGGAGTTGCGGAAGCCGCTTTCGGAGGCGCGGGTGGCGGTAATTACGACGGCGGCGTTTTATTTGCCGGATCAGCCGGCGTTTGACGAGACGTTTCGGGGCGGGGATTATTCGTACCGGGTGATTCCGGCGGACGCCGATTTGGGGAGTCTGGAGATTGCGCACAAGAGCGATGCGTTTGATGCGTCGGGGATCGAGAGCGATAAGAATCTGGCGCTGCCGCTGGACCGGCTGCGGGAGATGGCGGCGGAGGGCGTGATTGGCGGCGTGGCTCCGCGGCACTTCAGTTTCATGGGATCGATTCCGGCTCCGGGGAGGCTGGTGGCGGAGACGGCTCCGGAGGCGGCGGCGATGCTGCGGGAGGACGGAGTAGATGCAGTGCTGCTGACGCCGGTATGACCGCTGTGCCATCAGTCCGTGGGACTGATACAGAGCGTGGTGGAACGGACGGGGATACCGACGGTGTCGGTAACGGTGCTGCGGGAGATAACGGAGCGGGTGAGCCCGCCGCGGGCGCTGTTCGTGGACCGACCGCTGGGGTATCCGCTGGACGCGGCGAATGACAGGGCGGCACAGAGAAGGGTGATTGTCTCGGCGCTTTCGCTGTTGGGGAGCGAGGAGGAGCGGCCTTTCGTGAAGGAATATTCGGACGGGTAGCGGCGCTCTTGTGCTGCAAACACAGCCGCAAATAAACTTGTCTAATTCGTGAAGTTTTGTTCCGCGGCCGCTCTGAGAAATGTTGTGACTTCCGTCACAGCCAAGGCAGCTAACCCGTCCCATACTCAAGGCGAATGCCCAAAGGCGAGTCGGAACCAAGGCTGGACTACCATGTCAGAATTCCGGACATTCAATTCTGGATGGACATGGTTCCCTGCCAGGCGGCGTGCCCTGTGCGGACGGACGCAGGGCGCTATGTTCAACTGATCGCGGCGGGGGAGTATGAACAGGCCTATCTCACGGCGCGGTCGCCGAATCCGTTCGCGAGCGTGTGCGGACGGGTGTGCGCGGCTCCCTGTGAAGACAGGTGCCGGCGAGGGAAGATCGACGCTCCGGTGAGCATCCGGGCGCTGAAGCGATTCGTGACCGAGCAGTATGGGGCTGAATCGCTGGCGCCGGAGACGCAACAGCAGCTCTTCCAGATAAGCTCCGATCCTGGGAATAAGACTGTCTGGCATTTGCCGCTGCTGCGGGAGAGCCGGCGGCAGCAATCGCGGGGCAAGAAGGTGGCGGTGATCGGCGCTGGTCCGGCGGGGTTAGCGTGCGCGCACGATCTGGCGCTGATGGGCTACGCGGTCACGGTATTTGAAGGCAGCGATACTCCGGGCGGCATGATGTACCACGGCATACCGGAATTCCGGCTGACACGATCGTTGATTCATAAGGAGATCGACCGCATTCTGGAGATGGGAGCAGAGTTGCGGTTGAACACTCCCTTGACGCCGGCATTCGGATTGGCGGAATTGCGGGAGCAAGGCTACGAGGCTGTGTTCCTGAGCGTGGGCACGCAGCGCGGGCGCGACCTGGGCATCGAGGGAGCGGATCTTGACGGAGTGATCCGGGCAATCGACTATCTGCTGAACGTGAACAATGGCTATCGTGTGGAGCTGGGCAGCAAGGTAGTGGTGATCGGCGGCGGGTTTGTCGCATTTGACGCCGCGCGCATGGCGCTGCGCGGCGGAGTGGACGAGGGCCCCGCGGCGGACATGGCGCCGGCGCTCGATGCGGCGCGTTCGGCGTTGCGGGCAGGTATATCCGACGTCACGATGATGAGCCTGGAATCGTTTGACGAACTGCCGGTGATGCGCACGGCGCAAGGGAAAGAGGAGTTCGAAGAGGCAAGCCGGGAAGGGATCCGGTTCGTGACGCAGCGAAGCGCGCGCAGATTCGAGGGGGCGAACGGGCGCGTGAAGCAGATTGAGCTGATCGGAGTGCGGCGCACGTATGACGACGGCGGCCGCTTCAACCCGGAGTTTGACGACACGGTTCGCGAGGTGGTGGAAGCCGACACGGTGATTCTGGCGATCGGGCAGCAGACGGATCTGTCGTTTCTGAAGCCTGAAGACGGAGTGGGGTTGACTCCGCAGCGTACGGTGAAGGTGGACAGACAGACGCTTGCGACGAGCGCCGCGGGCGTATATGCGGGCGGCGATGCGGCGTTTGGGCCGCGCAATTTGATTGAAGCGGTGGCGAACGGCAAGCAGGCCGCGCTTTCGATTGACAACTATCTGCGC
>JADLBG010000669.1 GCA_020847895.1 Bryobacterales bacterium | reverse complement strand
GCTTCATCGCGATCGCCATCGCGACATACGCCCCCGTGATCGACGCCGTTCGCGTCCCGCCGTCCGCCTGGATCACGTCGCAGTCCACAATCACCGATCTCTCTCCCAGCGCTTCCATGTTCACCACGGCTCGCAGGGAGCGTCCGATCAGCCGCTGAATCTCCAGTGTTCTTCCCGATTGACGTCCCTTGTTCACCTCGCGCTGCGTGCGCGTCGCCGTCGCCCGCGGCAGCATCGAGTATTCCGCCGTCACCCAGCCCTTCCCCTGGTTTCGCAGAAACGGAGGCACCGTCTCTTCCACCGTTGCCGCGCACAGCACCTTCGTGTTGCCGAATGTCACCATCGCCGACCCTTCGGCCGTCAGCAGGTATCCGGGTTCAATTCGAGCCGGACGCAGCTGGTCCGATTCCCGCAGGTCAATTCTCATCTATTTCACGCTGGAACCGAGGACCGCATAGAAGAGTAAACTCAACAGTGCAATTCCCGTCAGAATCAAGATCGCGCAGGGGATAGCCCCTGGCTTTTGCGGCAGGTTCTTGTCCTTTCGCCGCACCGGCTTGAACTTCGCCATAGAACCTTACAGTTTAGTCACACATTCGCGATGGGAAGCAACCTGACCCCTCTGCGTCACCGTTTGGCAAACCGCAGCGCCTCGCGAAAAAACGCATCGAGGGCCTTTCGCGTTTCCTCCCCCCAATCCTTCATCACCAGCGCCACCACCGCGCGTCCCCGCTCCGCCAGGGCCGCCTGCGTCGCCAGAAACTGCGCCCGGTGGTAGTCGGCTGTATAATCCACCTCCGGGATTCGTTCCCCCTTCTCCGCGATCATCACGGTGCTGAACGCGCCTCCATGACCGATCACCATCTCGTGATAGGAATGGTTCATCGCCGGACCTTCATACACATCCACGGGCATCTTCCACCATCCCCGGAACAGCCGCTCCGCCGCCTGATCCATCACCTTCCTCACTGCCTTCCCGTTTGCCGAATAGCGCAGGTCCCCAAAAAACGTCAGATCGGCGTAAGACACGGAGTTCCCCGCCATCAATTGCCGGCACAGCGAGGCATAGATCTCCGGAGCTGTCTTCGCCTCGGGCGTGGGTTCGGTCTTCACATGGTTGTAGTAAAGCGTAATCCCGCCTGGAAACTTCGCCTGCTTCGCTCCGCCCCTCACCTCGCGCCAAAGCGAGGTTTTCTCCAAGCCGCCGGCTTCTTTCCCTTCCGCCGCCACGCGGCTGGTAATCGCTTTGTACAACTCCACCGAGGGCTGCGTGACAAAGTTCATTTGCCGCAGGTAACCCAGTCCGAACACCACGTGATGAATGAACTGCATATAGCGCGAAAGCAAGGTCCGCGGAGGGAAGTTCACCGCCGCCACCGGGTATCCCGCGCGCCGCAGCAGCGCCGCCTTCTCCGCCACTCCGTCAGCATCGCCTTTCCTCGCCACCGCGAGAAACACACGATCCTGGGAAGCCTCCTTCGGTGAGCGGTAGTTCGCCAATTTCACCCTTTCGCCCACCACCATCTTCAATCCCAATGCTTCGCTCTTCCCCAGGCTTTCCTCGAAATCCTGCTTCGTCCAAATCTCCACACCGCTCCACGCCCTGGGGAGCATCAACGTTACCTTGTCTCTGCCCGCCACGCCCTGCGTGTGCAGGAACGACGCCAGCCGGAAAGCGTCCTCGATCTCCTCCCCGGTAAGGAATGTCCCCGCCATCCACTCCCGTAGATCCACCCCCGCCAGCGCCAGCGGATACAGGCTTCCGCACGTCAGGGGACTGCTGTGCCGCCCCGCCGTCGAATTCCCGCCGTCCAACTGCACTTCCACTTTGCGATAACCGCGCGGCCCCGCGAACTGGTCCAGCAGCGACCCCGGCAACGTCATGTAGATGAAGTTCGACTTGCTGTCCACATTGTGCTTCTCATAGAGCGCATTGATCTTCGTGAGGTTCACCACAGGCTCATAGGACGTCATCCCCATCGCCATCCCCACCACCAGCGTCCGCTTCAGCGCCTCACGCAACCCGAGTTTGCTCCGCCGCTGCATGTCCTCGAGAATCGCCTTCAGCTTGGCCGGATCCGTCGAATCGAGCACATACAACCGCGGCCCCTTCCGCAGCAGGCCGCATGCGTGGTAGGCCGATTTGTCCTCCGCCGACCCTCCCCACCCCGCCCAAATCACACACTGCAGGGGAACCCCGGGAGCCGCCCGGAGTCCGTTCCGGATTTAGCCCACCTGCCGCTCCACCTCCGCCGGCCATTCCTCGTGCTGCCCGGCCATCCAGCTCAAGTGAAATACGCCGTAACTGTTCTTGGTGACTTTTCCCTCGCCGTTCACTTCCATCCCCAGGGCGATGAGCGGGTTCCGCCCCGGATCCAACTCCGCCAACCCCTTCCGGCGCGCCTTTGCATCCAGCGCTTTCACGCGCTCCAGGACATGCTGTTTTTCAAACTCTGCGTAGGCCGCACTCGAATCAGGATTGTCATGGAACAGCTTCAGGGACACCATTACGTTTTAACATGGAATTGCGATGTTCTCCCGCCGCTCCTGCTTTCTGCTTC
>JADLBG010000668.1 GCA_020847895.1 Bryobacterales bacterium | reverse complement strand
TCGAGAATTCAACCGCCGCGCAGGCCATTTGGCACGGCGGTCTTCAGGTGGCCGCCGTCAATTTCTGGAGCAATTCCAACAAGACCGTGGCGGGCATCACCAGCGATTCCATCGCTTCGCTGGTGACGCATGCATCCGGCCAGACCCTGGCGGTCGGCGTCTCCGATCCCACCCAGGCCAATGACGGACGGATCCACATCGAACTCGCCGTGCCTGCGTCTGACATTGTCTCGCTCGATGCCGGAATCACGGTCGAACAGCTTTCGCCCGCCATCAAGCTGGCTGTGGATGTGAAGGGGGCGCGAGGCAGAACGTTTCATGCCGTTTTCTCTTCCGCGCAATAGCGTCCACTAGTCTCTAATCGGTATCGAAAACGAGCCGCGTCTCCTATGGCAATTTGTCTTCTTCGCTCTTTCCCTTCAAACCCCGGAAACAATTCCTTAACGGATTCATACATGATAATGTCCGGCCAGGTGGTTCAAGGACGGCGTCCTTGTTCCGAGCGTATTTCGTTTCCGCCCCGGACAATGTCCCCGGACGCGCCCTGGTTTCGAAACCAATAGCGCGGCCGCCCGCGATCAACAGCCCCGAAATGCCCCACTCCCCGGCGCCGGCCCGGTTGGCCGGCATCGCAGACAGGATTCGGACGCCAAGGTCCTAGACTCGATGGCGCTCTTCATCTCGGAGATGGCCGTAAACATGCTTATGACAGCCAAGAGGCGAAGAAAGACCGCATAATAAAGATCTTCCATGGCAGGGAAAAATACGGGATTCCCATAAAGACAAAACTCTGTTATTGTAGGTTTGCAGCGTAAGCTGTACGCGGCAGTTGTCTGCCGTAGTTCGCCAGTAACTCAAGGTCGGAACTCCGTCCGTGCATGGTGTGCGAGGGATTACCGTTGAGTAGCTGGGATTGGAGTTCGTGACCGTGAAGAATATCTTTGTAGGCAATTTGAGTTTCAACGCCAATGAACAGGATGTCCGTTCCATGTTTGAACCCTATGGCGTTGTGGATCGTGTCAGCGTGATAACCGACCGCGAGACGGGGCGTTCTCGGGGATTCGCATTTGTGGAAATGCCCGATGACCAGGAAGCCGATCGAGCCATCTCTTCCCTGAACGGGTCGCAGGTGGGCGGCCGGGCACTGAATGTCAACGAGGCCAGGCCCAAGGGTGAGGGCGGTGGCGGCGGCGGACGGAGCTCCGGCGGGTATGGCAACCGGGGTGGCCGGGGTGGTGGCGGCGGCGGCTTCCGGGATCGTCGCGGCTACTAGGTCAGGCTGTTCGCGCCGGTAGCAGCGAATTAACGATCGGGGCGGATTTTCTGGTTGCCGGGTCGAGGGGCTTGGCCGCGAAATCAGAAGTTCGCCCCATTCGTGTTTAACGCGGCGTAATCAATCCGCCAAGCTTGTCGCTCTCCCCACCCGCGTTTCGTGGGAATCTCGTCGAGTACGCTTCCAGATACTTCAATCCCGCTCCCGTGTTGTAGATCACGACACGATCCTCTTTCTTGAGAACCCCGGAGCCGAGCAGTTTCGGCATCGCCGCCACGCAAGCCGCTCCCTCCGGAGCCGCGAATACCCCCTCCCGTGCCGCTAAGTCCACTCCGGCGCTCATGGACTCCTCGTCCGAGACCGCAAGGGCCACTCCTCCGCTTTCACGCACGGCGCGCAGGATGAGGAAATCCCCAAGCGGCTTCGGGACGCGCAATCCGCTGGCTATTGTCGAGGCATTCTCGAAAAACTCCGACCGTTCCTCGCCCTTTTCAAACGCCCGCACCACCGGCATGCATCCCTCTGCCTGCACGGCGATCATCTTCGGGCGCCGCGAAGTGATCCAACCAAGCGCTTCCATCTCCTCGAACGCCTTCCACATTCCGATGATGCCGACGCCCCCTCCGGTGGGGTAGAGGATCGCTTCCGGCAACTCCCACCGGAACTGCTCGGCGATTTCATACCCCATGGTCTTCTTCCCTTCGATGCGGTACGGCTCCTTCAGCGTCGAGACGTCGAACCACCCCTCCTGGGGCGCCTTGGCCGCGACAATTCGGGCGCAATCGCTGATGAGCCCGTCCACAAGAGTGACCTGCGCCCCAAACGATTTGCATTCGATGTAGTTCGCCTGCGGCACATCCGCGGGCATGTAGATGTGCGCTTCCATCCCGGCCGCGGCGGCGTAAGCCGCCAGCGCGCTGGCCGCGTTGCCCGCCGAGGGGATCGCCACTTTTGTCACGCCGAGTTCCTTCGCCATCGAAATCGCGCAGGAAAGCCCCCTCGCCTTGAACGAACCCGTGGGATTGACCCCGTCATCCTTCAAATACAGATTCGCCGCTCCGAGCGTCTCCCCAAGCCGCCGCAGCCGCAGCAGCGGTGTCATCCCCTCCCCCAACGACACGATCGAGGAAGGCTTCGATACCGGCAGGACTGGCGCGTACCGCCACATGCTCGACGGGCCGCTGGGGATCCATTCCCGGTTCCAGCTCTGGCGGGCCTTCTCGAGGTCATACCGCACCAGCAGGGGGAAGCCTGTAGAGGAGAGATTGTGGAGTTTGCCGGCAGCGTAGCGCTCGCCGGTCTTGCTGCATTCCAGATGAGAGACAGTGGTCATGCGAAGCGACCATGATAACGCAGACCGATGGGCAGACCCCCGGCGCCTACCGTAACTCGATGAGGCGGAAGTCCCCGGCCGCCGCCGTGCTGACGCTGCCGCCTCCGCTCTTCGAAGGGCTGACTCTCCCCCCTGGCCCGATGAGGTGGTGGTTCATCGGGATGGTGGCGCCGCCCTCGGGAAAGAACAGTACGAGTTTGCTCGTAACCGTGCCTTCGTCGTCGCGCGAGAACCACGCCGCCGGTACCTGAAGATCATTGATACGCCGCGCTTTCTTCGTCTGGAACCGCCCGCCGGATCCGGACCAGTTATTTCCCTGCGGCGTGCCCACCGTCGGCCTGCCCCGGCCCGTTGTGTCGAGCCAGTATACGGCCAGTATGTTGTGCTTGATGTCCGCCACCAGGAAGAACAGGTCGTCTTCGCCCCCCACGGAAATCTTTCTGGAACTCATGTGGATGAGAAAGAAATCGGTGGCCTCGGGAATCACCGGCTCCGGCGGTTTCGGCGGGACGGGAACATCGGGTTGCTTGTCGAACTCATTGAGCTTGGCGAGCGTGGGCCCGTCAGGGTCCACACGTCCGTCCGCTCCCTTCCATCCGAAATGCTTCAACTGGAACTTCTGAATCGCCCCTTTGGTGAGCGGGCCGCATTTACTGTCCTCGGCGAGAAGCGGAACCGGCCCCCCCTCGAACCCCGGAACTTTGTTCAGCAATTGCTGAACGGTCAGTGTGTCGTCGGGCAGGTTCTTACCGCCCATGCCCACCGAGAGAAAGATGGAGCGTGCCATTCCGGCTGATTCCTGTATGCCTCCATGGTAATCGCCCGAATGACGGAATGCGAAGGCCGCCAGCCGCAATCATCCCTTTCCGATTTCGCCGGCGGCGCCAATCGTAGTAGCCTCTATGGATCGGACCGCGTTCCCACAAACCAGCGGTCCCGGGAGACACTATGAAAAAACTCTTGTCCACACTCAGCATTGCGGCCATGTTTGTCCTGGCTCAACAGAATCAGCGGCAGCCCATGACCTTCTTCGTCACCAGCGTCGGCGGCGGCGATGGAGCGAACCTCGGCGGATTGGCGGGCGCCGATGCGCACTGTCAGAAACTCGCCGCCGCGGCGGGCGCCGGCGGGAGCGCCTGGCGCGCCTATCTAAGCGCTTCAGCTACCGGCGGCGCCCCCGCCGTCAACGCCAGAGACCGCATTGGCCAGGGACCCTGGCACAACGCCAAGGGAACCATGATTGCCCGCGATCTCGCCCACCTCCACGGCGATACTCTTGACCTGGCACGCACAGGCAATCTCATCACCAGGAACAATGCGTTGACCGAGAACGGCGCACTGGTGAACGGCGTCGGCGACAAGCCGAACATGCATGACATCCTCACCGGGAGTCAGCCTGACGGCCGCGCCTACACCGACGGCGCTGACCATACTTGCAGGAATTGGTCTTCCAACGGAGCCGGTACGGCCCAACTCGGGCACAGCGACCGTAATGGCGGCGGCATCTCCTGGAACTCCACTCACCCCTCGCGCGGATGCAGCCAGGAGAATCTCGTGGCCACCGGCGGCGCCGGTCTCTTCTACTGTTTCGCGGCTACCGGCAACTAGCGGAGCCGCCCAGGCGGGCAGCACTCTTCAGAGTAGGAATTACCGGAACACGAGAGTGCCGAAATGTTCCGGCACATGGTTCGGATCGCGGTTCAGGACGCAGGTCGGCTGCCAGCACAGGAAATGGCGCTGCGAATCAGGCCCCTGGCCGTCGATCCGGTAGAGGTTCATCCGCCACCGGGTACCCCGCTTGACGGGGGCTTCGCTCACGGATTTCAGCGGGATCTTCGCTGCCGCGTACCAGATCTTCTTCGATTCATCGATGCGCCCCATCGTCTGCCATCCGCTGCGCCACGCGCGGTCGTAGTTCTTCTTGTCCAGGTCGATGGCGAGGTCGATCCAGTCTCCCGTGGGCGCGATCTCGAATTCCCGGTAGTGCCGGATGTTCTTCCAGTCGTCGCCGAGAAACATTTCGACCACGTCGCGGTCCCAGAGCTTGACGCGCGGCTTATCGTTCTGCGGGGGAAGCCAGAGGTTCAATACCTGGTAGGGGCAGATGAACAGGAAGTAGAGGTCGGTGTCCGTGTAGAAGGCGCGGATTTCGGTTTTGGTTTCCGGATACTCCACCCGGCGTGTGCAATCCTTGATGATCCAGGCGGAGGCGGTCTTCTTCCACAGTTTGGCTTGCGGATCGAGGCTGAGCGCTTCGGCCGTTTTCGCCCGCGGGATGGTGAAGGTGGCGGTGGGGGAGGCCACCGTGCAGACTTCCTGCGCCGCCAGCAGCGGCGCGAACAGGAGAGCGGAGAAAAGCATTTGATTCATGGCTGTTGTGGGAGATGGCGAAGTTGGGGGGCCAGTTGATAGGCTTTTTCGAACTCGAGACGGGCGGCTTCGGGCTTGCCCGCCTGTTTGAGCGCAAGCGCGAGATTGAAGTGCGCCTCGGCATAATTGGGTTTGAGGCGAAGCGCCTGGGCAAACGCTGCTTGAGCCCCCGCCGGATCGTGAGCCTCGAGCAAGGCAAGGCCGAGATTGTTGCGAGCTTCGGCGAAGTCCGGCTTGCGGCGAATGATCTCGCGGTAGACGTTGGCTGCCCCGAACGGATCATTCTTGCGGCTCAGCAGGAGGCCGAGTTGAAGCCGG
>JADLBG010000667.1 GCA_020847895.1 Bryobacterales bacterium | reverse complement strand
GGTCTAGCTGGAACGCTGTCCTCTCGTCAACTCGCCCGCAAGGCGATGGAAGGATCAATCCGCGATGCCCTCCTCGCCGGCAAATACCCCGCCGCCAACGCCACCACTCCCAGGACCGCCGGCATCATGGCGAACGTAGCCGGGTCACCGGCCGTCACCCCGTAGAGCAGACCGCCAAGAGCGCGCCCCAGCGCCCAGGAGGCCATCAGACCCGCACTGATCCCTATTACCGCCAATCCGAGCGTTCGCACGAGGATTCCTGCCTGTACATTCCCCGCCGAAGCTCCCAACGCCATACGGATGCCGATTTCCTGAGTACGCTGGCTTACTGAATACGAAACCACTCCGTAAATGCCGAGCGAGGCCAGAACCAGCGCGAACGCCGCAAAGCCTCCGAGAAGCCACACCACAAAGCGCCGCGGCGACACCGCTTTGTCGACAAGCTGCTGCAACGCGCGGAAATCCTTCCCCGGAACGTTTGGCGCGACCGGCCTCAGCGCCGCACGCACCGCTCCGGCCATCTCCGCCGGCGGCAGTCTGGTCCGAACCACAAGATCCACAGACGCAAAGTCGCTGCATTGCCGAATGGGAAGGTACATTTCCATCCCCGACCCTTGCTCAAGCGCAAGGTGCCTCACGTCGCCCACAACACCCACCACCTTCCGTTCCCCGCAGGCACGGATGATCTTCCCTAGCGGCTCCTCCCCGGGAAAGAGCGTCCGCGCCATCGTCTCATTGATCAGCATCACCGGATCACCCCCAGGCGCGTCCCGTTCCTCCAGATCCCTTCCCGAGCGTAAGGGAATGCCCATGGAGCCAATGTAGCCGTCACTCACTACCCGTACGAACGCGGAAGGATATTGGCCCTTGGGGTAGACGTGCCCCTTCGCCCCCGCCCCCCAACTGCGATTCCTCCCGAGTGGCAGCGCGTCCGTCAATCCCGCCGCCTCAATCCCCGGAACATTGCGCGCGCGCCGCAGGACCTCGTCAAAATAGGCGTTCCGCCGGACCTCAGTCGCATAGCGCGAGTCCGGATCCACGCGGATCGCCGCCGCGTGCTCCGGACGGAAGCCGAGGTTCACGTCCAGGAGGCGGACGAGGCTCCGCACCAGCAACCCCGCGCCCACCAGCAGCACGCTGGCGAAGGCAATTTCCGAGATCACCAGCGCGCTCCGTATCCAGTTCCGGCTGCGCCCCGCTGTTGATCCCCTACTCGAGTCCTTCAGCGCATCGTGCACAGCCAGGCCTTGCGCCGGAAGCACCGGGGCGAGCCCGAAGATAACGCCGCTCAACACCGCTGCCAGCAGCGAGAAGCCCAGCGCCGCGCCGCCGGTTTTCACATTCCGCAGCAGCGGGATGCTCATCGCATCGAGGCGCGACAGAAAGTGTGTGGACAGCGCGGACAGCGCCATTCCCAGCACCGCGCCGCAAACCGATAGCAGCAGCCCCTCCGTGAGCATCTGCCGCATCAGCCGCCGCCTGCCGGCGCCGAGGGCCGTGCGGATGGCGATCTCCTTTTGCCGTACGGCTGCCCGCGCCAGCAGCAGATTCGACAGGTTCGCGCACACAATCAGCATCACGACGCCTACCGCGCACGAAAGCACGGTAAGCGCCGGCCGCAGCCGCCCGCTCACGTGTTCCGCCAAAGGAGTGATCTTCCCCTCGAAATCGTTCCATTCGGGATGCTCTCGCGTGAGTTGCGCGGCCACCACCTTCAACTCGGCTTGAGCGCGTTCCAATCCCACCCCCGGCTTGAGCCGCCCTATAATCGCCAACGTGTTCCCCCAGCGGTTTGTTTCATTGCTCAGCGGAAAAGGAAAGTACAGGTCGATCTGGCTTCCCGGCGCGAATACCGGCGCGAAATCAAAGGATGCCGGGAGCACCCCCGCCACCGTCACAGGCTCATTGTTAATGGTCAGCGACTGCCCTACGATCGAAGAATCGCTTCCGAATCGCCTCACCCACAACCCGTGACCGAGAAGAACGGCCTTGGGCCCGTTCCACTTGCACTCCTCGGGTCGAAACAGCCGGCCGATCTGGGGCTTCACTCCCAACACATCGAAAAAGTTGTCCGAAACGGGTACTCCGCTCAGACGCTCCGGCTCCCCATTCCCGCTCAGCAGGTTATCCCCTACCCCATAGAAGGCAAAGTAGGCAGCCAGATCGGAAAACGACTGGTTGCGCTCCCGCAAGCCGAGCATGTGCCCCACTTGCGTGGTCTGTCCGGAAAGCCCGCTGGCATCGTGATTGGCCACCCACACCAGTCGCCCGGGATCCCGGAAAGGCAGTGGGCGGATCAACACAGCATTCACCACGCTGAAGACGGTGGTGCTCGCCGCGATCCCCAGCCCCGCGATGAGAACGGCAAACGCCGTAAATCCCCCATCCCGGCGCATCGTTCTCACCGCATAGCGCAGGTCCTGAACCATGCCCTCCACCGCCGCTTGCATTCGGTCGAAGGCAAAGAAAGATTCCATGAAACCTTATACTGCTTCCACCGCAAAAGGTTCCCAATTTCTCCCCTGCATTTCGCCCGACCAAGTACACTAAGAAGGAAGTGCTCCGCGACCCGAGTCTGATGCCGCTTTCCCACCAGCACCACGCGCTGTGCGTGCTCACGAGCAGGCGCAACAACTCCTTTCCCGCGAGGTCCTTGATCAACTCGGCGCCGAAATTGACCGGCGCGCCGTGCGTAACTCCTTATGACGGTTCCCATTCTGCTTGAATCCAGTATTCCCGAGTTCCCCCTCCGCGCCCGCGGCAAGGTGAGGGATGTCTACTCGGTCGACGACAATCTGCTCATCGTCGCCACGGACCGCATCTCCGCCTTTGACTGCATCCTGCCCACCGGCATCCCCAACAAAGGCCGCGTGCTCACCCAGATGTCCATCTTCTGGTTTGACTTCCTCAAGGAAGTGACCCCCACTCACTTCCTCACGGCTTCCGTCGGCGACTACCCTGAGCCCCTTCGCCGCCACCGCGATCAATTGGAAGGCCGTTCCATGCTAGTCCGGCGGGCGGACATGATCGACGCCGAGTGCGTGGCCCGCGGCTACCTCAGCGGTTCCGGCTGGAAAGAGTACCGCGCCACCGGGGCGATTTGCGGCATTCCGCTTCCTCCGGGACTCCGGGAAAGTGATCGTCTCCCCCAACCCATTTTCACCCCGGCTACAAAAGCACAATCGGGGCATGACGAGAATATCCCGTTCGCCGAATTCGAAAAGATCGCCGGCTCGGCGCTCGC
>JADLBG010000666.1 GCA_020847895.1 Bryobacterales bacterium | reverse complement strand
CCACCGGCTGCGCCGACGGCTCCGGCTGAAACCAACTGGCCAGGTACTCATCGCTCACCCTGCGCCGCCGCATGATTTGGCGCCGCTTATCGATCGCCTTCGGAAGGCACCGCGCCAGGCGCCAGAACGCCGGCAACGATGCCGGTTCGCTGAACAGACAGCCCCCTGCTATTAGCAGGTCCCGCGAGAGAATCGGCCACCAGTGCCGCTGGAACAAGTCTCCCGTGAGGTTGTTGATCCGCATCAGAAAGCGATTCTTCACTGAATGCATATTGAGAACGGCCGGGTTGGGCCGTCTGCTGCCCGGCACTACTCTTCGCACATGGTAGGCCATCGCGTCCGGAGTGTACAGACACTGCCATCCCATCAATTGCGCTCTCCATGCCACGTCGGCGTCCTCGCGGTAAGTGAAGAACTCCGGGTCGAAGAACGCTCCCGTCAGCGAAACGTCGCGGATCATCTCCCTCCGGTAGAGCGCCGCCGCCGCGCTTGCCCCGAACACCAGTTCGGGACGCGAAAACCGCCCATCATCCGGCTCATTCCACCCGCGGTCGAAATGGCGCAGGTTCGGAACAAAGTAAATGCCCGCTGAGTCAATGCGGCGGTCCGGTAACGGTTCGAAGTCCTGCCCGATTCGCAGCAGCTTACCGCAGACTGTTCCGGTCTTCCGGTCCTGCTCTCCGGCGTAAACCAGTTGCTCCAGAAACCGGGGCTTCAGCAACACATCGGGATTCAACGTCAGCACCCATTCGCTCCGGGAGGCCGCGATCGCCTGGTTCTGTCCGGCGGCAAATCCCGCGTTCCGTTCGTTTTGAATCAGCCGGATCCTGCCCTGGAACTCCCCAAGAATCAGCCGCGTACCGTCCAGGGATGCGTTGTCCACCACCACCACGGCCGCCGGCCGGTGCGTCTGCTCGAGCAGGGACTCCAGACAGCGGCGGATGTAGCGCCGGCTGTTGAAGGTGACGATGGAAACAGTGACAGATCCGGGCATGTTGTGTATTTTCAATTGCTAAGACCCGCCGGGCGCGGTTTCCACTACACCGCCTCAACAAATTGCCTGCAAATATTTTTTCCTGGGGTGTAGTGTAAATTTCGCCTCCAGGGTCTTTATGGGTAGACACTAAAGTGAAAGTAGCTGGTTGCCGCCTCGGAAATTATGCCATCCGACTCCTTTCGCCAGGAACTGGCAGGTCTGCTTCGATCGGAGCGCGGAGGCGTGACTCTCCAGGACGAGGTGGCGCGGCTATTTGAAGAAACGCGTGACGATGTGTACCGGTACTTATTGACCTTGGGTCTCCACCCGCCTCAGGCGCAGGAAGCCACCCAGGAGGTGTTTCTCCGGCTGTATGTCACATTGAAGCGCAAGGAAGAGATTCGCAATCACCGGGCGTGGATTTTCCGGGTTGCTCATAATCTGGGGCTCAAGGTTCGGGCCCAGCAGAGTTCGCAGCCCTTCGACCCGGACCTGGAGTCGCGATTGCCTCATCCGGATCGGAATCCGGAGCAGAGTTTGCTCGATCGGGAACGTGTGATGCAGGTTCATCAGGCCATGGCGGGACTTTCGGAGCAGCAGCGCCGTTGTCTCGATCTGCGCCTTCAGGGACTTCGCTATCCGGAAATCGGCGAGGTGTTGGGGATCAGCGCTTCGGCCGTGGGCGAGTTCCTGCGCCGGGCCATGAACCGGCTGCGGAGGGCAGGCCATGCCTGACGTCATGGCGCGCCATCCCGACGACGGCCAGTTGCTCCGCTTTTCCGACGGGGAACTGAACGTCCCCGAAATGAACCAGGTGCGCGCCCATCTGGCCGCCTGCTGGCAGTGCCGCACCGAACTCAACCAGATCCACGACGTCATCTCGGATTGTGTTCGATATCAAAAGACGACCGAAGACTGTTTCCCTTCTCCACCCGCTCCCTGGTGTGACATCTATCGAAAGTTCGCTGAGATGGATGCCGCCCCAGGGAGCGTTTCTTTCCTCCATAGGGTGAGGGGGGCAATCCGGTCGTTTGCCGTTACACCACGCAGGTGGGCTCCCGTGACGGCAAGTCTGTTGATTGTTTCCCTCCTGTTCTACGAACTGCGCTACGCTCCCTCCGTGCAAGCGGCTGAACTGCTTCAGAAGGCGGTGGTCGCCTCGGAGAAAAAGCCGGTCCAGCCGCGGCGCATCGAAATCCGGTCCGGCTCGAAGCGCCTGACGCGAACGGTCCACGCCGCGCGGCTTGCCCAACTGAGTGGCCCGGAGCCTGTCTATGCCGTGATGGAAGCGCAATTCCGAACCGCCGGGTACGATTGGGACGATCCCCTCAGTGCGCATGCTTATGCCTCCTGGCGCGACAGACTGTCCGAAAAGCGCGATCAGGTGACGCTGATCCGGGATGCCCAATCCCCCGTGCACGATTGCTATCAGATCCGAACCACGACTCCGGCCGGCGAGTTGTCCTCGGCTTCGCTCAAGCTCACCGTCCAGGACCTGCGCCCTGTCGAAAGCACTCTTCTGTTCCGCGGTTCGGATCCAGTCGAAATTCGCGAACTGCCTGTCGAGCCGCCGGCCGCGGCGCCTCCCGTCGCCAGTCTGACCTCGAAATCTCCTGTGACTGCTCCTTCCTCTTCCCCGGCTCCGGAGCGCGTACTCCCGCGCGCTCCGGAGTCAGTCAGCCCGGCGGAAGAACTGAAGGTGTTCGCGGCCTTGCGCCGCCTGAATGCTGATCTCGGGGAGCCCATCGAGGTGAAGTCTTCCGGATCCCACATCCTCGTCAGCGGCGTGGGGATTCCTCCCGGCCGCCGCCAGCAGCTCTCTTCCGGACTCGCCTCGCTCGAAGGCGTCGAAGTTCAGTTCTCCGACCCTTCCGGAGCGGTTCCGCCGAACATCGCCGGGTCCTCCACGGTGGCCACTGTCAATCCGGAAGTGACCCGGATTCAGTCCCGCATCGAGGTGGAACTCGGCGGGCGCGCTTCCTTCGAACATTTCGCCGATCAGGTTCTCGACAGGAACGAGGCGCTGCTCTCCAGAGCCCACGCGCTGCGCCGTCTCGCGGAGCGCTTTCCTCCTCGGGTGGAGGCTCAACTCTCCGTCAATGACCGCGCCGTTCTCGCCGGCATTCGCCGCGAGCATGCCCAGGCGCTTTGGGAGAGATCTGTCGAGATGGAAAAGAATCTCGCCCCCGTCCTCGCCGCTATCGGAGCGAAGCCCGGCCCACTCTCCACAACTCTCAGCCCCGTCTGGCAGCAGGCCACCGAGGAGTTGTTCCAGCAGGCCCGCGCCGGAGAGACTCTGCTCGCTGTTATCCTTGGAGGAGCGGCCAGCAACTCCGTCGCTCCCGATCTTCCCTCGCAGGTGCTCACCAGCCTGACTCTGCTGCGAGCCGAGGCCGAAGCTTACCGGAATCTGACAGCCGCCGCGCGATAAGGGGGCGTCCTTGCAGTCTCGCCGGTGTCTTGCGGCGTGTCTCCATCCATTGCTCTGTTTTCCGTACGCCCTACGTGCGCCGTACCATACGGCGTCGCTTCCCGCGGTCCTCCTCCTCGCTATTCCGCTTGCCGCACAGCAGTATACACACCTCTCCGGTCTTATCCGCGACCCGTCGGATGCCGCCGTGCCCGCGGCTTCCGTCATTGTGGTGAACGATGAAACCGGCTTCCGGCGCAGCACGGTTTCCCGGCCGGATGGCGGGTACGTGGTCGCCTCCCTCCAGCCAGGCATGTACAAGATCACGGTCCGCAAGGAGGGGTTCCGCACCGTGGTTCAACTTGGGGTGAAGCTCGATGTGGCGCAGCCTGCTCGCGTCGATTTCGCCCTCCCGCTCGGGAGCATGCAGGAAACCATCACCGTGGAAGGCTCACGGGCCCCCCTTCATACCGAGGACGCGTCGGTCGGAACCCTGGTCACACACGACTTCGTGGAGAAACTCCCGCTGAACGGACGTGGGCTGCTCAGCCTTCTGGAACTGGCGCCCGGAACCGTGGTCACCCCCGCCACGCGCGGCGAGGCGGGCCAGTTCACAGCCAATGGCCAGCGGCCCAATACGAACTACTTCACCGTGGATGGCGTCAGCGTGAACACCGGAGTGAGCGGAGGCGGACTTCCGGCGCAAGTCAACGGCGGCGCCCTGCCCGGCATGACGGCTATCGGCAGCTTCCATAACCTCGTCTCGCTCGAAGCCCTCGACGAGTTCCGTGTCCAGACCGCTACCACCACTCCCGAATTTGGACGCCTCTCCGGAGCCCAGGTGTCGCTCAGCAGCCGCTCCGGCTCCAACGAGCTGCATGGCTCGCTGTTTGAATACTTCCGCCACGAACGTCTCGATGCCAATGACTGGTTCGCCAACCGCATCGGCGACGCTCGCGCTCCGCTCCGCATGAATGATTACGGCGGGTCTCTCGGCGGTCCGGTCAAACGCAACCGCACGTTCTTCTTCCTCTCCTACGAGGGGATGCGGCTCCGGCAGCCCTTCGCCTGGCGCTCGCCCGTTCCCACCGCTGAGATCCGCCAGGACACCCCCGAGGGGGTGCGGACCGTTCTCGATCTCTTCCCGCTCCCCAACGGCCCGGCGCTCGGTCCGGGACTCGCCGAGTGGACAGGACGGAACAACCGTCCCTCCGGATTCGACTCCGGCAGCGCGCGCATTGATCATGCCCTTACGTCCCGCCTCGCTTTCTTCGCCCGCTATAGCGAGACACCTTCGTTCAACGCGTTCGGCAACACCCAGATCAGCGAACTTACCGTCCGTTCGAGAAGTATCACCGGCGGCCTCAACCTGCGCATCCGGCCGAACGCGATTCTTGACTTGCGCTGGAATTGGTCGCGCGCGGCGGCGGAATCGAACTGGCATCCGGCAGGAGTCAACGCCCTTCCTCCGTGCGCCCTGGCGCCGGTGGCGGAGTATTTCGTCCGGCTGCCCGGCATGTGCGATTATCTGCTGAGACTCAATATCGCCGGCGTGGGCTCGGTCACAACCGGCCGGGAAAGCAGCCGCCGCCAGCGCCAACTCCAGTTCCTGCCTTCTTTTCTGCTCAACCTCGGGAACCACCAGGTGCGATTCGGGGTGGACTACCGTCGGCTCTCCCCGTGGCGCCGCGATTATACGAACAGCTTCGCCGTCATCGCCGACAGCCTTCAGGACTTGATCCTGAACAGCAATCTGTGGATCGCGCGCGCCAACCCTCAACAGGCCACTGGAGTGCTGAAGGAGGTTTCCGTATTCGTTCAGGACACCTGGCGCATCCATCCCCGCCTCACCGGCGCCCTCGGGGTTCGATGGGAATACACCCCCTCCGCGCAATATCGCCTCCCCGACGATTCCGGCGTCCCTGACATTCTGATTCCGGTCCGGAGACAGATCTGGTCTCACCGCCTGAGCAACCTCGGTCCACGATTGGGCATTGCCTTCCGGCCCTCCTCGAGCGGAAAGACCGTACTGCGCGCCGGGTGGGGTCTGTACTACAACTCGAGCCTCAGCGTCGCCACCGACCCCGTGAACAGCGGCCCCTTCAGCCTCTCCCACTACAGCAGCCCGCGCAACGGATTCGTCGCCACCTTGCTGAGCTACGGCTTCCTGCCGGGTTTGAGGCTGCCCTCCGTGCAGGAATGGAGCGGCTCGGTGGAACACTCCATCGGGAATGCTCACGTCTTCTCGGCCGGGTATGTTGGTTCGCGGGGCCGCAACCTCATCCGCCGGGAACTCGGCGGGCAGTTGGAGGACGTTGATACGCTTCAACTGCTGCTTGCCACCAACCACGGGAACTCGTACTATCACGGGCTGCAACTGCAGTATCGCGGCCGGCTGTCGGAGCGGTTTCAGAGCATTCTTTCCTATTCCTGGTCGCATTCGATTGACGACAGTTCGAGCGACTCAGCCCTTCAGCTAGCCGGAGCCGGACTCTCGGCATACACGGATCGCGGCGCTTCCGATTTCGATGTCCGCCACGTCTTTACCGGAGCTGTTGCGTACTCTATTCCTGCCCTATGGAAGGGCTCGCGGGTCGCCCCGCTCGCAAGGAACTGGGCGATGGACGGCATCCTGCGCGCACGCTCGGGGTTTCCGCTGACGGTTCTGAATTCGGAGAATCTGATGGGGCTGAGCTTTGCCAACGCCTACCGTCCAAGCCTGCTGCCGGGAGTTCCGGTGTGGCTTCCGGACGGCAACGCGCCCGGCGGCAAGAGCCTGAATCGCGCGGCCTTCCTCGCGGGCAGCGGCCAGGGAAACCTCGGCCGCAACTCCATCTACGGGTTTGGCATGTGGCAGACAGACCTTGCCTTGCGGCGCGAGTTTCCGTTCCGCGACCAGCGCTCGCTGCAACTGCGCGTGGAGGCGTTCAACCTTTTCAATCATCCTGCCTTTGGCGATCCGGTGCGGTATCTCTCGAGTACTCTCTTCGGCCAGCCGCAATCCATGCTCAACCTCATGCTTGGGTCCGGAAGCCCGGGGAGCGGGCTGACTCCCGTTCTGCAAACCGGAGGCCCCCGTTCTCTTCAGATGGTTCTTCGTTTCCGCTTCTAATCTCCGCAAAAACCGGATTTCCTTCTCACAATTGTCCAAATAACCGCGGGCGTATACTAATGTCCACCGGCCATCGAATACCGGAATTTGTTAAGACCGAGGACTAGCAAATGCCCGACGAAATCGTTGAACCGCATAGTGACTACGCTCCTCCCGAATCGCAGGAGGAACATCCCGGCAAGGTGCGCGTTGTCTTTATTCCCTGGGAACAAGGCTCTCCGGAAGCCCAGGAATGGACGCAAAAGACCGAACAATGGAACCACGTCAAGGAGGACAAGTACGAGATTGTTTACTATCAGCCGGGCGCGGCTTCCGGCGCGCTCAAGAGGGTAAGCGCGGATCCGAACGGCTCGGTGTACATTCGCGGCCACGGCAGCGCCGGGGCGCTGGCCCTGGTCACCAAGGTCGGCGACGACCAGATTTCCCTGCCGCTGGAAGACGTTTGTGGCCGTCTCGAAGAAATGGGGCTCGATCCGAAGTTCGCCGGTTCCATCAAGTTTCACAGTTGCCACAGCGCCACGGTGTTTAAGCCGGAAGTGCTGGAGCCGAAGCAGCGTGATCTCCATAAGTGGCTGGACGCGACAAGAACGGCGCAACAGCAATCGGTCGCCGATCAGAAACTGAGAAACCAGACGACACAGACGAGGATCAACGAGTTGGACACGGGCTGGTTGGCACGGCAGTGGAACAGCGCGGAGATTGCCAAGAACAAGGAGAAACTGGCCAGAGGCCAGGCTGCGTTGCAGAAGATGACGGATCAGCAGGACTCTCCCGCCCAGCGGGAGTACCTCCGGCAGAAGGAACTGAAGATGCCTACCTCCACATCCATTGCAAAGCGCGGGGCTGACATCCTACGGGACAAGGGTTACACGCAGTGTACTTACTTCGGATACCTGGGACCGGTGGAAGCCGAGTACGGCTCGCTTGACAACAACCCGACCAAGCCCTCGGACTGGCACAAGTTTGTCGATCTCACTCCTTTGCACGAGCCCAGCGAAGCCTTGCAGCGCGAGGTGGAGAAGGGCGGTTACAATCCGGGCAGGGTGCGCGCATCGGTTGCCCGTGTGCGGATTCGTTAACGGCGGGCAGGCTCAACGAGCAATCGCCATGGGCCCGAACACGGGCAGCGCCATGTCCTTCTGATCGACGACATTGCAGTAGGGATCCTTTCCGGCTCCGTAGTGTAGGGTGGCCCCGTCCGGAAGCTTTCCGGAGATGTGGAGCACGACGGCATCGGGCGCTGACGGATCAAAATCGGCGCGGAAGATGGCCGGGAGAACGGTTCCGGAGGCGTCATGAATGGTGAAGCCGGAGATTCTGCCGCGGCTCTGAAGCCTGCCGTTCACGCCGGAGAAGACTACGCGTACCGTGCTGCCTTCCATCCTCGCCGAGACGGGGGCGATGCCATGCCCTCCGAGCGCGAGGCTGGCGAGGCGGCGGCCCAGGCGCTTGTGATCCTGCGTGCCGACGTGGATGCCGTCATCGAGGGAGAAATCCACCGCGGGGACCATCCCTGAGTGGGGGATGGTGCGCAGCGCGAGCCGCTGCATCTCCTGCACCTGGTTCCACTCGGCGACGTTGGTGTTATTGACGTGCCGCCCGATCTGCACGTAGTAGAAGGGGAGTTCCGCTTGGCCCAGGTCGGCGCGGAAAGCTGCCACGAGGTTCTCGAACTTTGACTGGAACTGCGGGGCGGCCTTCGGGTTGGCGTCCGATTCCCCCTGGTACCACAGGATTCCGGTGACCTTCCCGCCGGCCAATTTGACGCGGCGGATGGTTGCGCCGTAGAGGGAATCGCCGCCCTGGTCGCGCAGAGAAGGGCTCCACTGGTCCATGGAAGTGCCGCCATGGGCGCAGGGCAGCAACCCTACGGGCACGCCGGTTCGCCGAACCATCTCGACGGCGAAGGGCAGCCCTAAACCCGCACCTTTCTTGCGAGCGGAAATGTAGGCGGCGAGTTTTTCACCCTCGAGACGCTCGGGCACCCCTTGGGCATTCTTGCGCCAGTGGACGCGGTCCGCGGCGCCGGCTAGAAGATGAAGCGGTTCTTCGGCCAAGATCCAGTGGTCGGCCTGATCGAGACTGTGGACAAGGCCGTTGGGGAGCTCCACATTCACCAGGTCGCCGACGCCCTCCATGTTGGACTGTCCGGCGAGGATCCAGAGATCTCCCACCAGCAGATTGGCGAGGGCTTGAGCTTCGTCGCCCGCGCGCAGTTCGACGCGGTAGGGGCCGCCTGTAGGCAGAGCGATGGAGGCCGACCACCTGGAACCCTGAATCCTGCCGGCCGTGCGCCAATCGAGGTTGGGAAGGGGGCCGTTGTTTCCCAGGGCACGGATTTCGACGGTGCGGCCATCGATCCCCGCGGCTGTTCCCGTGAGGGAAACGGTGGCGTGGCCGCCCGAGTCGCGCTGGAACACCTGGTTGTCCGCGGCGCCGGAAGCGATTGCGAACCGTCCTGCAAAGAGAGAAGGTACGGGGAGTAAAAGCAGGGCAGTTGCAAACGCGACGTTGATCCGATTCATGCAATCCTCCTTAAGGGGGGATTGCTATTTTATCGTGGGCGGGCTTCGAGCGGGAAGAACTTACGGGAAACGCGCCAGGATTCGAAGATGCCAAAGCCGACGGCGATGGCCGCGACTTTGACCGTGGGGAAGGGCAAGCCACCTGCCCCGAGCAAACCGGCAATCATCCAGTATGCCAAGCCGCCGAGGACTCCTCCTCCGAAACCGTCAGCGAACCCTTTCAGGCATCGCGCGGACAGTGTATTCACTTGCCCCTCCTCCGGTGCTCCGTCATTAGAGAGGTGCGGCCGGAGCTTCCTCCTCCGAGATACGATGTCCGACCGCCCTCACCCTGTTTTCGAAAGTGCCTCTTCTCCGTGAGGGCGCTTCTAATCAGACAGGCGCAAAGTGGGGGAGTTTTCCGTCATAGGGAGGGCATTTTTTATTGCTCGGTTTTGACGGTGGCGCGCCGGACGCCGCTCAACTGCCGAGCAGCCTTCTGGCGGGCGGCTTCGGAGATGCGGATGTTGTTCTGAACGGCGCGCGCGCCGGCCAGTTTCGCCAGGCGCGTGGCGGTGCCCTTGCGCTGAATGACGTTTGTAGACCCTTCGAGGATGGCGACGCCCGACTGCACCTTGACCTGGAAGTTGTCGGCAGAGATCCTGGACCTGGCAAACCGGGCCCGGATGGCTTTCTCGATGCCGGCATCGGAAAGAGAGGGGGTCTGCCGGGCATTCGCGGTGACGCTCTTCCCGTCAGGCGCTTTGGGGGGGCCTTCCGCGGAGAGCAAGGAGGTAACTAATGCAAAAAGGAGACAGAGGAGTCTCATAAAGGAGATAGTGGGCGGTGGGAGTGTGATATCTCTAGCAAGATGAAAGGAATTCTCATCCTGGTGGCCTGTGGCAGCGCGCTGGGGGCCGATTGGCCGCAGTGGCGAGGAATTCACCGCGATGGAATCTCGCCGGAGACGGGCCTGCTGAAATCGTGGCCCGCGGCGGGGCCGAAACTGGTCTGGAAGGCAACGGGGCTGGGCGAGGGGTTTTCCTCGTTCGCCGTAGTCAAGGGGCGGCTGTACACGCAAGGGCAGCGGGGCAATCAAGAGTACGTCATGGCGTACGATGTCTCGAACGGGAAGAAGACGTGGGAGACAGCGGCGGGCGGATCGTTCCGGGAACGGCGCGGCCACGGGCCACGGGGGACGCCGACGGTGGACGCCGACCGGCTTTATGCGCTCTCCGCGGACGGCACTTTGGTTTCGCTTGATCCGGCAACGGGCAAGCAGATGTGGGGTTACAATATCGTCGAACGCTACCGGGGAGAGGTTCCGAACTGGGGCATTTCGGAGTCGCCGCTGATTGACAAGGAGAAACTGATCGTGACTCCGGGAGGGCGGAATGCCGCGGTGGTGGCTCTAAACAAGAGCGACGGCAAGCCGATCTGGAAATCACAAAGCGACGGAGCGGCCTATTCCTCGCCGATGGTGGTGGAATCGGGCGGGGTGCGGCAGTACGTGGTGTTCACGGCGGATGCGGCCATTGGGGTGAACGCGAGCACTGGGGAGTTGCTGTGGCGCTATGACAAGGTCTCGAACCGCACGGCCAATATTGCCACTCCCATCATCCATGACGGCCATATCTTTCTGTCGTCGGACTATGGGACAGGAGGGGGCCTGCTGAGGCTCGCTTCGAGCACCGGCAAGGCGAATGAGGTGTGGTTCAGCCGGGAGATGAAGAACCACTACAGCAGTTCGGTGCTGGTGGGGAAGCACCTGTACGGATTCTCGAGCCAGATTCTGACGGCGATGGACTTTCTGACCGGGCAGGTAGCCTGGCGGGACCGCTCGGTGGGCAAAGGGTCAGTGACATACGCCGACGGACGGCTGTATGTTTACAGCGAACAGGGCAAAGCAGCGCTGGTGGAAGCAACGCCCGAGGCATACAAGCAGGTGAGCAGTTTCAGCATTCCCGCCGGGGAGTTCAACACGTGGACGCCGCCGGTGATCGCGAATGGGAAGCTGTACCTGCGGGAGCAGGATAATTTGTACTGCTTCGACATTCAGGCCAAGCCATGAGAGGTAGGGTCAGGGATGCTTTGCGCGTAGAAGGTAGACCGCCACTTCGGCCGTCAGGTTCGGCATGGACCTGACCCGGTGGCTGCCGGAAAGGAAGTAGCGGCGCTCGACGACCCAATTCTGCTCGACGCAAAAGGTTTCGAAGTCCTCGATGGTGAGGAAGTGGACGTTCGGCGAATCGTACCATTCGTAGGGGAAGAGGCCGGTGCGCGGAGCGCGGCCGGAAACGAGGTGGGCCCAGCGGACGCGCCAGTGGCCGAAATTGGGGAAGGCCACAATGACGCGGCGTCCGACGCGGAGCATTTCGCGCAGCACTTTGAGGGGCTTGAGGGTTTGCTGCAAGGTCTGGCTGAGGATGACGTAATCGAAAGCCTGATCGGGGTAATCGGCGAGGCCCTGGTCGATGTCGCCCTGGTAGACGGAGACGCCGCGGGCAATGGCGAGTTGGACGCGTTCGCGGGAGATCTCGACACCTGCTCCCGTGACCTGCTTGTGATCCATGAGCCACTCGAGGAGTTCTCCTTCGCCACAGCCGAGGTCGAGCACCTTGGAGCGAGGCTGGACAATCTCACCGATGATGGCGTAGTCGCCGCGGCCGAGGACCTCTTTGATGAGGCGGCGCGCGGGCAGGGGAGCGGAGTCAGCGGCCATGCTCAGGCAGCCTCCTTGTAGACTCGGGCGAGGAAGCCGCGGATGAGGTCAGTCTGCTCGCCGACCTCGACGAGGAACGCGTCATGACCGTAATTGGAGGAGAGTTCGCAATAGGCAACATCGCGGTTGCGGCTGCGGAGAGCGCTGACGATTTCGAGGGACTGGTAGCTTGGATAGAGCCAATCGGAGGTGAAGCTGATGACGTGGAAGCGGGAGTGAGCCTGTTCGAGGGCCTGGGCGAGGGATGGATGGCCCTGCGCGAGATCGAAGACATCCATGGCCTTCGTAATGTAGAGGTAGGAGTTTGCGTCGAAGCGATCGACGAACTGATTTCCGCGATAGCGGAGGTAGCTTTCGACCTCGAATTCGTCGTCGAAGGTGAAGGCGGCGGCACCCTTGTTGCGGAAGCGGCGGCCGAATTTTTCCTTCATCGAGTCGTCACTCATGTAGGTGATGTGACCGACCATGCGGGCGACGGAGAGTCCACGAGCGGGCGGCTTGATGCCGTAGTAGTTGCCGTTGTTCCAATCGGGATCGGCCATGATGGCCTGGCGGCCGACTTCGTTGAAGGCAATCTGCTGCGCGGAGTGCCGGGCTGTGGTGGCAATGGGGAAGGCGGCGGCGACACAATCGGGGTAGCGCACGGCCCATTCGAGGACTTGCATGCCTCCCATGGAGCCGCCGGCGACGGCGAGGAGGCGCCGGATGCCGAGGTGATCGACCACCATTTTCTGGAGGCGCACCATGTCGCCGATGGTGATCATGGGGAAGTTCATGGCGTAGGGAGCGCCGGTTTCCGGGTTGATGGAGGAGGGGCCCGTGGTCCCACGGCAGCCGCCGAGGACATTGATGCAGAGGACGAAGTAGCGATTGGTGTCGAAAGCTTTGCCGGGGCCGATCATGTTGTCCCACCAACCGGGCTTGCCGTCTTCCTTGCCGATGCCGGCGGCGTGCGCATCGCCGGTGAAGGCATGAACGATGAGGACAGCATTCGACTTGCCGGCGTTCAACACTCCGTAGGATTCAAAGGCAACATCCACCGGAGCGATGACGGCGCCGCTGTCGAGAGTGATGGAAGCGAACTGAACGGACTGGGTTTCAACGATCATCCTACGTGCAGGCTTGATTAGATGATAACAAGGGAGGGGGGAACCGGGCTTCAGGGTGGGTGGTTTCATCGGAGGAAGAGGTAGAAGTGGTTGGGGCCGAGGCCGGAATGGGGTTCCTCGGGGGCAGGTTCAGGGTCCTCTTGGTTCGCTGGCTGATTTTGAGGGGGCGAATCCGGGGATTCGGCAGGCTTCGTTTTGTCGCTTTGGGAATCTGTGGTTTGCGGGGGCTCAGAGGGGGGCATGCTTTGTTCCGGCGCGGGTTCCGGCTCCGCTTCGACGGGGACGCTTTCCGGCTGAACGGGAGCGGAGTGGTGGATGGAGGGGCGGGAGTTCTGAAGGAGCCGGAGATGTTTGATGCCGCGGTAGTAGGAGCGCTCGTTGAGGGTCTGGTGGCGGGTGTAGCGTTCGAGTTTGGTGACGGTGGCCGGGTCGTCAGAGGCGAGGGGGTCGAGGCCTTGCTCTTCGTAGAGGGCGAGTGTGAGTTTTTCGATGCGGCGGAGATTCCAGGAAGCGAGGCTGATGCGGCGGAAGAGGTCTTCTTCCTGGACGCCTTGCGGCTGGAGTTCCTCGCGGAGATTGACAAGGAATTCGTCGTGGCATTGCCGGTCTTCAGGGGCGACGATAGCGAAGGAGGCGGAGAAGCCTTCCTTGAGAGCGTTGCGGCTGGAAGCGGCTTTGCCGGCTTCGGTTTTGGGGCCGGTGGATTTTTGCGCGTTTTCGCGGTTGATTTGCGCGCGGGAGCGGGATTTGTTGAAAAGAGAGCCGAGCATGGGGAGGTTCTCGCTGAGATGTATTTGGATAAGGCCATTGGCTTTATCCGGCTTCAGGGTAACCTGTGGCGATCTCGCAGGCGGGGATGGTGCGTGGAAAGCAGTTGAATTCATTGAGAAAATAAAGTTG
>JADLBG010000665.1 GCA_020847895.1 Bryobacterales bacterium | reverse complement strand
GTATGTTCTTCTGCGAGTTCTTGATACGGTCTTCCGTCAGCGGGTGCGTCGAGAATACCTTGGACATCGTTCCGGGCTTGCGCTTCTCCATGGATTGCAGCTTCTCGAAGAAGTCCACAAACGCCGTGGGGTCGTAGCCCGTCTTGTACAGGTACTGCAGGCCGAGCAGGTCCGCCTCCTCTTCAAAACCTCGCGAGAAAGACAGGAACCCAATGGGAATCAGCACACTCGCTGCCTGACGAGCCCCATAACCGGCCCACCCGCCCATGAAGATGAGCGGAATAGTCGCCAGGTTCACAAACTGCCCACGGCTCGCCTGCCGCGTGCCGTGCCGCGCGGCCACGTGCGCAATCTCATGGGCCATCACGCCGGCCAGTTCCGCTTCGGATTCGGCGCGCAGAATCAGTCCGGAATTCACAAAAAAGAAACCGCCTGGCAGGGCGAACGCATTCACTTCTTCGCTATCCACCACCTTGATGGTGAACGGTACTTTCGCGTCGGAATTCCGCACCAGGTTCTGTCCCACCCGGTTCACATACTCCGCAATCACCGGGTCATCCACTATCTTCGCCTGCCGCTCCACATCCTGCGCCAGAGCCTTCCCAAGCGCGATTTCCTTCTCGATCGAATACAGGTTCAGACCCTTGCCGACGTCACGGCTCCCGATCTCGTCGGGGTCTTTCTTTTTGTCCTTTGCCACAGCCGCGGTGGCCCAGATGGCCAGCAGACCGACTGCCAGAATTGAGTGTAGCTTGCGGGACATCATTCCGTTGCTCCGTTTGCCTGCCCGAACTTACCTACCAGTATAGACCCGCACGGCCGCGGGTGAAAGACGCGTTCATTTGTAATAACGTATAGTTTGAAGAATGGGTTGCGAAAAAACTCTGCCCGCGCGTTGCCGGGAGCAATTCCCCGTCACGCGGGAATACATCTATCTCAATCACGCCGCTGTTGCCCCGCTTTCCGTCCGTGCCGCCAACGCCATGAAGCAACTCGCCGACGACTGCCTTCTCCACGGCTCGAACCATTATGACCGCTGGATGAACGTCTACGCGGGGCTCCGATCGTCGGCGGCGCGCCTCATCGGAGCCAAACCCTCCGAGATCGCCTTGGTCAAGAATACATCGGAAGGCGTCGCCACCGTCGCCCTCGGCATCGACTGGCAGGCGGGGGACAAGATTGTTGCCTTTCTTGAAGAATTCCCAGCTAACTACTATCCCTGGAAGCGGTTGGAAGAACGCGGAGTCCACGTCGAGTGGCTTTCCATCTACGATCCTCTGGACCGCATCGACGACGCCTGCCAGGGCGCGAAACTGCTTGCCGTCAGCTTTGTCAATTACCTCTCCGGCCATCGTGTAGATCTTCAGGCCATCGGTGGTATCTGCCGCAATCACGGGACGTTCTTCTTCGTCGACGCCATCCAGGGCCTGGGCGCCTTCCCCATCGATGTGGAAGCCTGCCACATTGACGCTCTTGCCGCCGATGGCCACAAATGGCTGCTCGGCCCGGAAGGCTGCGGCATCCTCTACGTGCGCCAGCAGTGCCAGGACGCCATCTTCCCCATGGAGTTCGGCTGGACGAACGTGGCGCGCTATGCCGACTATGCGTCCCGGGACATGACGCTCCGTCCGGATGCCGGACGCTACGAATGCGGTACACTTAATACAATTGGTTGCTTTGGATTACACGCCGCAATTGAATTTTTACTGGAGGTCGGCGTGGAACACATCGCGCCGCTCGTCCAAGCCCTCGGCGATCAGATTGCCGAAGGCGTCACCGACCGCGGCTACGAACTCGCCGCCCCGCGCTCCCCACAGACTGGGGCAGGCATCGTCAGCTTCCGCAAACCTGATATCGACCCCCGCCTGATCGTCCACCACCTCCGGGAACGCGGCATCCTCGCCGCTCCCCGCCAAGGCTGGGTCCGCACCTCCCCACATTTCTACATCGGCCCGGAGGACATCGACACATTCCTTGCCTCGCTCCCATAACCCATCCAACACATAATGTGTTGCTTGAGGTACCGCCGGAAGCGGAACCGACAGCGCAAGCAGCGCCGGTTCTTGAATTTGCGGTAAATACGCAAACCACTGGTAGATCTGCGTATCAGCAGATCACAATCAGGTTCTTGCGAAACTCCTCCACCGCCTCCCGAACCACGTGAATACCGAGCCCCGGACCGTCCGGAACCGGAATCGAACCGTCAGTGCCCATTTCCAGCTTTTCCCGAACCACTGCCTCGCGGAAGGGATTTTCCGTCAGATCGAACTCGAACATCACGGGCGGCGAACAGAGCCCTTCGGCAATGGGCGGGATGGTCGCCGCCCATTGCAACTCGGCCGCCGTCCGGACCGCCGAACCCCAGTTGTGCGGAATCAGCCGCATGTGGTTCAGCCAGGTGAGCCACGTCAGCCGCCGCGCTCCGGTCATTCCGACAGTTTCGATATCCGGCTGAAGAATATCCACTAACCGGGGCTGGATAAACCGCTCGGCCAGCAGGTCCGCCGGAAGATACTCGCCGGCCGCAAGAGGAATGGAGAAGGAGTTCCGCAGCCGCCGGTAGCCTTCATAATCGGAGGCGAGAACCGGTTCTTCCCACCACAGCAGATGGAAAGGCTCCAGCCGCTTGCCGATCATTGCCGCTGTCCCCGCATCGTAGGCGCAGTTGGAGTCGATCGCCAGCCCGGTTTCCGCGCCCAGCGCGTTGCGCACGGCGAACACAATCTCCACATCCACCTCGGGCCCGTAGCCGGTCTTCATCTTGATCACGCGGAATCCGGCCGCTCTCCAGGCCTTGGCCTCTTCGGCCAGCCCGGCAGCCAGGTCCCGCCAATCTTTCCGGTACAGCGCGGTGCAGTAGGGCTGCACCCGGTCCCGATACCGCCGCCCCATCAGCGCGGACACCGGCACGTCCAAAGCCTGCCCCACCAGGTCCCACAAAGCGATATCTAACCCGCCGTGTGTCTGGGCCCGCGGCCGCTGCTGGAATCCTCCGGGAGCTCGTAGCTCCTCGTGAATCGCCTCCACCTCGAAGGGGGATCGGCCGATCACCAGCCCGGGGTTCTCCACCAGCCAGTCCCCGCCGTATCCCCCGTCGCCCCACCCGGTGAGCCCGGCATCCGTCACCACCTCCACCAGCGTGGCGTGGCGCTCATGCGTCCAGTTCTGCGACCAGCCGAAGCGCTCCTTCAGCTTCCCGGTCAACTGGTGAACTCTCACTTCGGTAATACGGATTTTGGGGGCAGACTCGTTGTGCAACATGCCTCGGATTAGTATATGTTGCCGGAAACCGCTGTGCGCTAGGCTAGGGCAAAAGGACGATCGGGGAGCGCCACACGGCAAACTTCCGCGCCTCTGGATCCACCACGTTCACCTGGCAGATGTACCGCCCCGGCCGGAGTTTCCCGAGCGGCAGGCTGAAGCGCACCGGCACCGCTTTCGACTTCGCGTTCAATCCTTGCGTCACCGGCAGCGGAGCGCTTTCAAACGCCTTTACCTTGCCGCGAAAGAAGCTCACCCTCGCCACCATCATCTCCGTGCTTTCCGCGCCCGGCTGGTAGGCCTCCAGGTAGACATACATCTCCTGCCCTTTGCGAAACACGCGCGTCACGCTGGGAATCAGCTTCTGCTGGTCCTGCACCAGCGGATTGGCCGCAATCAGCTTCCTGTTCTTCTCCGCCGTCGCCAGCGCCGTATCCAGTTTCTCCCGCTGGTTGCTCAGCACCACCGAACTGATCGGCAGATACTTCTGCTCAGCCGTCAAATCAGGAATCGTGAACTTTGTTTCAAACGTCCCCATCTTTCCTGTTTCGTTCTCCCGCGCGAGAAACTTCAGCGTATAGGCGCCGGGCGGAAGCGTGAATCCGGTGTCGTAGGCCAGATTGCGCCTCAAAAGTTCCGCCGCGGTATCGCCTTTCAGCTTCACCGTAATCTCATCGCGCACCGTTCCCTGCAACACGCCCCTGGCGTCCTTCACTTCCCCGATGAAATCGAGCCTCGTGCTTTCCGCGCCGCCCTTCTTTGCCAGTTCGATATCCGTCCCGGGTATCTTCACCGCCACGGGCACGAAATACCGGTCCTTGCCCTGGCGGAAATAGTTCACTTCCATCGCCAGCGTCAGGTCCGTCACCGGATCGCCGAGCATGAGAGCTTCCTGCAACTGCCGCTCGCGGTCCGATGACGTGAAATTCTTGAACTCCTTCGATGCGAAGTAGCCCGAGCGGTAATCGAGCTTCGCCGTAAGCCGCCGGGCAATCGATACCTTGATCCGCCGGTACCTCCCGTCGAGCGCCGTGTTCGAACTATAGTAGCCTAGTATGTAATAGCTCGAAATCGCCTTCTGCGCCTGCACAATTCCCAGCGACAGATCGTTGTTATCTAGCAGTGCCTTGCCGCCCGTGTCGCTCGCCAGTGTATCGAGGGTCTCCTGCTGGTTCTGCAGGTTGCTCAACTGTGTCCGCTGTGAACTCCCCGAGTACATCGCCCTTCCCCCGGGCGAACCCTTCGTGGCGTCTCCAATGGGAGCGC
>JADLBG010000664.1 GCA_020847895.1 Bryobacterales bacterium | reverse complement strand
TGTCGGCGCCCTTCACCTTCTCCGCCGTGAGCACCTTGCCCACGCGAAGGTCCACCTTCACGAAGTCGTCAATTGTAATGGGCGGCGCGATAGGAGCGATGTTGCTCGCCCCGGCGGGTTGCGGCGCCTCCTCCTTCTTCGTTTTGCCCACGAGCGCCGCCTGCCGTTCCTTCTCCGCCGCCTCCAGTTCGATCATCTTCGGGATGGCCGTCCTGGCGTCGATGCGCGGGAAAACGGGACTCGGCGTTCCGATCGGCTGGCCCGCCGGAAGCTGGCCCCACGCCAACTCGTCGATGCGCACCGATTCGAGCGGCTCCGTCATGCCGAGCTGCTCCCAGATCTTGCGCGCCGCATCCGGGATCACCGGCGCAAGCAGCGCGGTGGCGATGCGGACCACTTCGGCGGCGGCGTACAGAGTGCCGTCGAGGATGCGCCGCGCCTCGCTGTCCTGCTTCTTGACGAGCGTCCACGGCGCCTGCGTGACGATGAACTTGTCCACCATGCTCAGCAACTGCCACACGGCCTCGAGGCCCTTCGAAAACTCGAAGTCATCGAAGGAGGCGCGAAACGCGCGCAGCGTATCCCACGCCTTGCCGGCGATCTCGGCGTCGATATCGGCGTGCCCTTGCGGCACTTTCCCCAACCGGTACTGATGGATCATGCTCAACGTGCGCGATACCAGGTTGCCGAGCCCGTTGGCCAGATCAGCATTGGCGCGCGCGATGAGAGCGTCGTAGCTGAAACTCGAATCCGCGCCGAAGGGCACGTCGCGCAGCAGGAAGTAGCGCAGCGCGTCGATACCGATCACTTCCTGAATCGGCGTGGCGCGCACGATGGTTCCCCGCGATTTGCTCATCTTGGCGTCTTCCACCAACAGGAAGCCGTGAGAAAAGATCTTCTTCGGCAGGGGAAGACCTGCGGCCATGAGGAACGCCGGCCAGTAAATGGCGTGGAAACGGAGGATGTCCTTCGCGATCAAATGCAGGTCGGCGGGCCACAAATCGAGGCCGTCCACCGCGCTCATGTAGGTGATGAGCGCGTCGAACCAGACATAGAAGACGTGCTTGCCTTCCACGGGAACGGGGATGCCCCAGGTGATATTGGTGCGGGTGATGGAAAGATCGTTCAGCCCCTGCCGGACGAAAGAGATTACCTCGTTGCGGCGAATGTCCGGCTGGATGAAGCCCGGATCCTTTTCGTAGAGTTCGAGCAGCCGGTCCTGGAAGGCCGACAGCTTGAAGAAATAGTTCTCCTCGGTGACGGTTTCCGTGGGACGCCCGCAATCCGGGCAGGGGTCGCCCGGCTTGGCGTCATTGACGTAAAGATTATCGTGAAAGCAGTACTGTCCGGTGTAGGCGCCCTTGTAGACGTAGCCGTTATCGAGGCAGCGCTGGAACAGCCAGCGGACCACTTTGTGATGGCGCGGGTCGGACGTGCGCATGAAGTGGTCAACGGACAAGCCCGTCTTTTTCCAGGTCTCCTCGAATTCCCTGGCGATGATGGCGGCGTATTCCGAGGGCGACTTGCCCTGAGCGAGCGCGGCGCGCTCGACGTTGAGGCCATGCTCATCGCTGCCCGTGGTGAGGACGGCGTCAAAGCCCTGCATGTGCTTAAAGCGCTTGATGGTGTCGGCCACCATGGTGGAATAGAAGTGGCCCAGATGCGGGGCGGCGTTGACGTAGTAGATGGGGACTGTGAGGTAGTATTTCATCGGGTGTTCTTGAGGTACGCCAGGTTGGCGTCGGTAATCACCTGCCGCAGCGGCACGCCCGCGGCGAGCGCAAGGGCGCGGCAATCGTCGTATTCCGGAGCGAACGAACCACCAGCGGAAATCTTCATCCGCACTTTTCCGTGAGGCGTCGAGACTTCCACGAACTGGCGCGCCTGGACACGCCGCTCGGCGCGGTAAAAGCGCAATCCGAGAGTGCTCGTTTCACCGAAAATCACCGCGGCAAGCGTTTCCTGTGTTTCCGGCGTCGCGATGACGCGGAGCAGCGTCCCCTGCCGGTTCTTCTTCATCAGCAGCGGTTCGAGCGAGACGTCGAGCGCGCCGGCGGCAAACAACCGCTCCATCGCGTAACCCAGCACTTGCGGCGACGTATCGTCGATATTCGCCTCCATCACCGTGATGGTGGTGGATTCGGCGGCGCCGGCGCGCTCTCCAATGGTGAGCCGCAGCACAGTCGCCTGAATGGGAAAATCCTTGTCGCCCGCGCCATAGCCTGTGGCGGTGATCGTCATGGGAGGCATGGCCCCGAAATCGCGCGCCAGCGTCACGGCGAGCGCGGCACCTGTGGGCGTGGTCAGTTCAAAAACGGGGCCGCTCGAATAGACCGGCTTTCCCCTCAGCAGCAGAGACGTGGCTGGCGTGGGCACGGGCAGAACACCGTGCTCGGTCTGCGCCGTTCCGCTTCCCACGTTGACCGGAGAACAGTACACTTCCTCGATGCCGAGCAGGTGAAGCCCAATGCACGCTCCCACAATGTCGCAGATGGAATCGACGGCTCCCACTTCGTGAAAGTGAACCTTTTCGATGGTCGTGCCGTGCACCTTCGCTTCCGCCTCCGCCAGGGTTTGAAACACGCGGGTGGCGTTCTGTTTTACTTCCAGCGGCAGACGCGCCGCGCCGATCATCTCGAGGATGTGATGGAGGTGGCGGTGCTTGTGCTGCGGTTCGTAGTCCACGGAAAACTTCGTGGCGGCAATTCCCTTTCGCTTGGCGCGCTCACTGCGAAACGTGGCGCCGGTGGAAAGTTCGTTCAACCCGGCAACCAACTGGTCCACCGGAGCCCCGGCGTCCACCAGAGAACCGATGCTCATGTCGCCGCTGATTCCCGAGAAAGCATCCCAGTATCCGATTTTCATCCTGGCGGTTTCCTCAAATCCGTGAGCGTGTGCCGGGCGGAGTGCGGCGCGGCGAATCCGCTCCGAGTGCCCGTAGTTACAGGATAGCAATGGTCACCGCGAATCGCCCACCCAGATGCCGCCGCGAGCCTCCTCGAGTGTGCACCGCGGGTTGTCGGAAAAGGAGAACCCGTCGGTGATGGGAACGGGCCCCCCGATGCGTCCGGAGGGCATCACCATGATGCGATGCACTCCGCGGTTGAGCGAGGTGAACGCAATGAAGCGCCCATCCGGCGACCAATCGGCGTTCACGATGCCTTCCGCCTCGCCGGCAACGCCGCGGTTCTCCCCCGTTGCGAGGTTCAACGTGCGCGAATACATCCGCTCCGTCTCCGTTCCCCGGGCGCCGTACAGGATGGTGTTCCCATCCGGTGAAAAACTGAACAGGCGCATGCAACTGTTGCAGGGGACATCACGGCGCGCGCCGCCGGCGGCGAACATCCCCACCGCGATACCCTTGCCGGCGGTCTCCCGCAAGTACGCGAGCGTTGAGCCGTCGCGGGAAAAGACGGGAGACCACGCCATGGCATCGACGGCGGGGACATCGGAGTTGCGCGCGGCATCGCGTAGAAACACGCGGATGGCGCCGTTCTTGGGGGATACATACGCCATCCGGCCGCCGCTTCCGGAGGCGGGAAAGTATTCGACCAGGCCTTGCAGCGCGGTGACCGCCTTCGGTCCCCCGGTGGTCTTTCCTTCGTTCGCTTCAAGAGGCAGGCTCCAGATGCGCTTGCCTTCGGTGAGTCCCGTAAAGACAATACGGCCGTTGCCCGAGGTGGCAGGCTGCGATTCCCTTCCCGCCCCTTGGGTGATGCGCCGGGGCAGTCCTCTCACCTGGAAACTGGAGCTTAGCGCGACGGCCCACAGGTTACGGGTTTCACCGAGAATCGCTTCAAACAGTACCGTATTGCCGGCGCGCTGCCAGTGCCAGGGCGCGCCATACTCCAGTCCCATCAGCCGTGGGCCTTCTGTTAGAACTCCGGTATTCACCGGCGCGGAGTCATCAATGGGCGTCACCCACCATTCGGCAGCGGCCGCAGGTTCGCCGGGGCCGCGGCGTGGCCGGCCGATGAACAGCAGACGCTTACTATCCGGAGCCCAAACCGGCAACTGCGTGGTAAGGAAATCGCCGCGAAGCCGGCGGACGGAGTTGGTTTCCAGGCTGGGGATAAAGAGCTTCGAATCACCGCCTCCATCCGTACGCCCCGGAACCCAGTAGGCAACCCACTTTCCGTCGGGAGAAATGCGCGGGCTGCGCCCCTCGGCAGCGATCTTCCTGGGCCGTCCCCCGCTCACGGAGATCACGAATACTCCGCCTCCATCCTGTTCGGAACGGTACGCCACCAGATTCCCTTCGGCGGAAATCGAGGGCTGATGGTCGTCAAACTCACCGTGCGTCAATTGAACCGGGAGCGTACCGGCAGCGGGCTGCATCCACAGATGCATGAATCCGGCCGAACCGCGGCCGGAGGAATAAACGACAAGCCTGCCATCCCGGGTGATGGTGGGGTCAATGCTCATTGTTTCGGGAGGAGTCAGGCAGCGCAAGTTGGTCAGCGCGATGAGCGGGTCCGCGGCGCCGATAGCACAGCCGAACGGGTTCCAGTAGCCCGGCGCCCTCCATGTAATAGACGGTTTCGAGGTCGGGATTGGCGGCGACGGCCTTGACGTAGTCCGGCGTCATGTCGATGTTGTGGGCGAGGATGAAGCCTCCCGGACGGACGAACGGGAGCACTTTGTTGAGGTAGTCGACATAGCCTGTCTTTTCGGCATCGATGAAGACCACGTCGATGGAACCTTTCCACTTGCGGAGTTCTTCATGGGCATTGCCTTGGATGAGGGTGACAATGTGATCCACTCCGGCGCGGGCGAAGTGGGCGCGGGCGGTGGCGGCGCGGCCGGGGTCCAATTCCATGGTGGTCAAACGGCCGCCGGTGCGGAGTAAGGCGAGGCTGAACCAGAGGCCGGAATAGCCGGTGGAGGAGCCGATCTCGACGACCTGTTTAGCGGCTGCGGATTCGGTGAGAAAGCGCAGCCACCGGGCATCCTGGTTGGGGACGCTGAGGTAGGTGCCCCCGTTGCGGGCCATGTCCTGGAGCACGGCGACCACCTTCTTTTCGGCCTCCGAGCGGGGAATGGGGATGGATTTCATCTCCGGCGCCTCGGCGGCGGGGGAAAAGGAGGCCGCGGACAAAGCGAGGGCGGCGGCCAGGAGTGGGCTCCGGTGTTTAGGGAAAGCCATTCAAAGACATGATACGTGATGTCACTGCACGAAGCGGTATCCGGAGCCGCGAACGGTGAGGATGTGACGAGGATTCTGGGGATTTTCCTCCAGCTTCTGGCGGAGCCATGCCACGTGGACATCGACGGTGCGGGTGGAGATGCCGGACTGGTATTCCCAGACGTTCGTTAGCAACTCGTCGCGGGAGACAACTTTGCCGCGGCGGTCCACCAGGTAGCGCAGCAGTTGCAATTCCTTGCCGGCGAGGCTCAGGGGGGTACGGTCTTTCCGGACCTCGGATCTCTCGAAATCCACTTCGATGTTGCCGAATTCAAAGCGGTGGACAGGCATCAGTTTCTCTTTGTGCACGCGGCGCATGAGGGCTTCGACACGGGCGAGGAGTTCGGAGGGATGGAATGGCTTGGTGAGGTAGTCGTCGGCTCCGTTCTTGAGTCCGGCGACGCGGTCATGGACCTGCGTTTTCGCTGTGAGCATGAGAATGGCGGTGTCGACGCCCTGCCGGCGAAGCGCGCGGCAGACCTCGAGCCCGCTCTTGCCCGGGAGCATCACGTCAAGGATGATGAGGCGGTAGGCGCCGTCTTCGGCTTTTGCAAGTCCGGAGGGTCCATCGGCCGCGGTGTCGACTTCGTAGCCCTCGGAGGCGAGCAAATCGGCCAAGGTGAGGACGAGCCCCGGCTCATCTTCGACTAAGAGAATCTGCGAACTCATTCATTGACTCCATGGATGCCGGAATTCGGATGACGAACTCGGTGAGGATTCCGGGCTGACTCGTGAGGGAGACCGCCCCGCCGTGGGCTTCGACAATGCGCTTGACGAGGCTGAGTCCGAGGCCCGTGCCGTGGATCTGATCGTCGACGGCGCGCCGGCCGCGATAGAAGGGATCGAAGATGGTGTTCCGCTCATCGGGCGGGATGCCGGGGCCGCGGTCGGCAACACGGATTTCAACAACGGGCTTGCCGGCGTGGGAGGAGGAGGCGGCGGCGGTGAGGCCGATCCAGCGGCCGTCGCGGCCGTACTTGGCGGCATTGTTCACGAGATTTTGCAGGGCGTGCTGGAGGGCGGTAGGGTCGCCGAGGATGGCCGGTAAATTGGGATCCACTTTGCGTTCGATTTCGCATTCGGATTCGCGGAGGACGGAGTGACAGCCGCGGAGGGCGTCCTCGATGAGGGCCGCGGGGCTCACCAACTCGCGCGTCTGGACAACGCGGCCGGCTTCGGCGTTGGAAAAGCGGAGGACCTGTTCGACAATGCCGCGCAGCTTTTCCGATTCGGCTTCAATGAGCGCGCCGTAACGGGTGATTTGCGACGGGCCGTTGATGAGGCCGGCGGAGAGGTTGTGGCCGGCCGTGCGAATGACCGTGAGCGGCGTGCGCAATTCGTGAGATACGCCGGCGACAAACTCCATTTGAAGTTCGGCCAGGCGCTGGGCTTTGCGGGTGGTGTAGACGAGCATGGCGATGACGGCGAGCATCAGGAGGAGGATGGCGGTGGTCACCGCGAGGTTGCGGAGGCGGGCGCGCTCGACAACGGCTCCGAGGGAGCCGGCGCGGTTGCGAACGAGGAGGGACCAGCGGCCGCGGTCGGGCGCCATGGCGCGCATCCGTTCCGCGCCTCCCGGGCGGAACCACTGTCCGCGGCGCATGAGTTGCTCATAAGAGACGTCGAAGAGGCTGCCGGAGGCGTCCGCGAAGGCGCCGATGCGGGTGGAGTCCTTCGGGTAGAGGACCTGGGAAGGGTCGTTGCGGGCAACAATTTCGATGTCGTAGTCCAACTCGCCGCGTGCGCCGAGGGAGCGTTTGAGGAGTTCGGGAATGACCATCGAGCCGAGGTATTCGGGGTCGAGTTCGACAAGCAGCCATTCCATTTCCGGGCGGCGGCGCGGATCGCGGTTTG
>JADLBG010000663.1 GCA_020847895.1 Bryobacterales bacterium | reverse complement strand
TTGCGGTTTTTGCCGGCTATACGCACCCGAAGACGAAGAATTTCAGGAAGGCCGTGCAGTTGTTCAGTTTCACCGAATACGAACGGGAGTTCGGGGGGCTGTACGCGAGCGGAATGATCGACAACTCAGTGGCGTACGCCGTGAATCAGTTCTTTCTGAACGGGGGATCGACGGCGTATGTCGTCGGTCTGGAGCCACGCTCGCGAGACGCGGCGGGCGCGGACCTGGGACCGATTCCGAAAGGGACGGTGACGGTGGACACGGTGAAGTTCACGGCTGAGGAACCGGTGGATCTGGTGGGAATGAACGTCACCATCGACAATCTGCAAAGGGGAAGCACAGTGGCGGACATCACGATCGGGTACGGGACCCGGGCGGAGACGTTCCGCGCGGTAAGCATCAATCCGGCGAGCGCGGATTTTCTCGGCAAACGAATCAACGGGATCTCGACGCTGGTAACCGTGAGTCCGGCGGGCGCGGCGTACGGGGCGGCGTTCACGGCGGCGAGCAGGGCTCCGTTCACGCAGGTGTTGGGCGGGTTCGTGACGTCGTTCAGCGCGGCGGATTTCACGGCGGTTTTCGCGCGGGATGCTTCGCTCGACAAGGTTCCAATATTCAACCTGCTGGTGATGCCGGGGATTTCGGATACGGCAATCTGGAGCGCGGCGCTGGCGTTTTGCGAGCGGAAGCACGCGTTCGCGATACTGGATCCGCCGCGGCAGGCGGCCGCGGACGACAGTCTGGCTCCTTTGCCGAAGATTGCCGATGTGATCGGGACGCTGCCGAAGAGTACGAATGGGGCGCTGTACTTTCCGTATCTGCGGACGCCCGATCCGCTGACGGGCACGACGATGGAACTCGCGCCGAGCGGTTCGGTGGCGGGGATATACGCGCGCACAGACGTCAACCGCGGCGTGTGGAAGGCGCCGGCGGGGCTGGAGACGATTGTCAACAACACGCTGGGCGTTGTGGACCGGGGAGTGATGACCGACCAGCGGCAAGGAACGCTGAACCCGATTGGGGTGAATTGTCTGCGAACGTTTCCGGGCATCGGGACGGTGGTGTTCGGAGCGCGGACGCAGATCACGGAGAACCCCTCATTGCAGCAGTGGCGGTATGTGCCGGTGCGGCGGATGGCGCTGTTTCTCGAGCAGACGCTGCTCAACAACCTGGGATGGGTGGTGTTCGAGCCGAACGATGAAAAGCTTTGGGTTTCGATCCGGACGAGTATCGAGAACTTCATGCTGTCACTGTTCAACCAGGGCGCATTCCAGGGGACGACGCCAAGCAAGGCGTTCAAGGTGATTTGCGACGCGACAACGACGACGCAGCAGGACATTGACAACGGAATTGTGAACATCGTGGTCGCCTTTGCGCCGCTGAAGCCGGCGGAGTTCGTGATCATCAGGATCGCGCAGCTCGCCGGACAGTCGCAGTCGTAGTGAGAGGGTCATAAGGAGATATTCCGATGGGAAAACCGTTTTCCGTGAACACGAACCGATTCGATCCCTATAAGAACTTCCGGTTTCTCGTGTATTTCGAGGGCACGAGCACGCCTGTGGCGGGGATCAGCAAGGTAGGGGGGCTGAAGCGCTCCTCCGACGCGATCGAGTACAAAGAGGGCGGGAACATGATCATCCGTAAGGGGCTGGGGCGGACGAAGTACGACGCCATCACGCTCGATCGCGGGGTGACGCATGACAAGGATTTCGAGGATTGGGCGAATGCGGCGCAGGTATTGGACAAAGGCGTGCCTTCGCAATCGTTGAAGAACCTGCGCAAGGAGATTCGCATCGAGTTGCTGAACGAAGCGGGGCAGCCGGTGCACCGGTACCTGGTCCACCGCTGCTGGGTTTCGGAGTTTCAGGCGCTGGCGGATCTGGATGCCGGCGGCAACAGCGTGGTCATCGAGCACATCAAGCTGGAGAACGAAGGCTGGGAGCATGACCTGACGCTGACGGAACCGGCGGAGGTCTAAGAAGGCGGGAGTCTCATGTACCGGCTGCCGGTGAGCAAACTCGAAGTAGACCTGCGCTTTCCCACGGGCAGAGAGGAACTGCTGCTGCTCGAAGCGAGGGGAAACGAAACGAGCACGGCGTTGGATCTGCTAGCCCAGTTGACGGAGTTTGCCGGGGATGCGAGCGTGCGCGGCCTGCCGGTGGCGGATGTGGAGTATTTGCTGCTCGAGTTGCGCCGGCTGGTGCTGGGGGACTCGATTCTGAGCGTAGTGCGGTGTCCACAGGCCGGGTGCGGGGCGCAGATTGATGTGGATTTTCCGATTGTCGAATATTGCGCGCATCAAAAACCGGCAGCCGTGCCGGAGGCCGAACAGGACGGAGAGGGCTGGTACCGGCTGGGCGGGGAGGCTGTGCGGTTTCGCCTGCCTTTGGGAAGCGACCAGGAAGCGGCGCTGCGCAGCGGCGATGCGGAGCGCGAGTTGATTGCGCGCTGCGTCGAACCCGCGCGTGCTTCGAGAGTCGCGCTGCGGCGAGTGGAGCGCGCGATTGCGCGGATGGCGCCGCTGTTGTCGCAGGAATTGACGGGGAACTGTCCGGAGTGCGGTGGCGCGGTGCGGATGTACCTGGACGTGCAGAGCTTCGTGCTGCAGGAATTACGACGCCAGGCGTTGGGGCTGTATGAGGAGGTGGGACGGCTGGCAAAGGCGTTCCACTGGGCGGAGGAGAGCATTCTGGCGATGCCCGCGCACCGGCGGATGGTGTACTCGGACCTTGCGGCGGGAAGCGGGAGGGTCGAGTGAGTACGAAGGCCGGGTATTTTCGCAATCTCGCGCGGCAGGCTCCGGCAGGGGCGGCTGTGTTGCGGCCACGAATGTCGCCGCGAAGGGAGACTCCGGTGACAGCGCGGTGGACGTCTTCGCAGGTGCCGGGGACGGAACGGGAGCCGCAGCGCATTGCGGGCGTTGCGCCAGTTCCGGCGGCAGCGCAGAAGGAAAAGAAGGAAAAGAACACTGCGGCGGTGAGAGCCACGAGTATTGAAGATCATCGGATGGAGCAACAGACGACCGCGGAAGACCGTGAAGCGGCCATGAATACGCCGCTGGCGCGGCACGCTCCGGACCCGGCACGGGCAGCGATGCCTCCAGACGCGGTGAGAGTGAACGCGGTTCGCTCAGAGAGTGCGCCCATGAAAGTTCGGGAGTTTCCCTCGGAATTTCCGGCTCTGGAGCCGGGGCGCCTGCCATCGCGGGAGATAGAGGAAGTAATTGATGGAAGCCCGGTGGTAAGGGAGACGAAGCCCGTGGCCTCGCCCGCGGTGTTTCCTGCTAGGCCGCGGTTGATTCCGGAGCAGGAGAGAACGGAGTTGAGGGGGGTGGAACCGCTGCCTGAAGGGACTGCGGAGGCGGAGGGCGTGCCGCTGCGTTTTCGGACGGAGCCGGCGCCGGCGGCTTCCGCCGCGGCTCCCGACCCTCGCGCCAAGGCCGCTCCCACACTGCATATCGGCTCGATTGAGATCGAGGTGGTTCCGCCTCCTCCCGAGCCGGTGCGGGCTCCGGTTGTGCCGCGCGGTGAACCGCAACGAAAAGGCCCGCTTTCGCGCGGCTACTCCAGGCTGTTCGGATGGGGACAGAGTTGAGATGCTGCCATGGCTCTAACGGGAGTAACGGATCTATCGGTGATCACGGACCTGCTGCTGGGCATCATCCGCACGGCGATGAATGCCGCGACGCTCCCGTTTGCATTCGATGTCACGGGAGCGATGCCGGAGAGCGTGCGTTCCGATGGCGGCTGCCAGGTTTGTTTCTATCTGTACAACGCCGGGGTGGACAGGAACGTGAGGAACACGCCGGTGACAGGACCACAGCTTTCCCGGCAGCGCCCGATGGGGCTGGAGCTTTACTACCTGCTGACGGCATATGCGGGGAAAGAGTTCCGGCAGGAGCAGCACGCCACGGCGATCGCGATGCGGGCGCTTCAGGACAATCCGATTCTCCGCCTGAGTTCGACGAGTGAAGAAATGACGGTCACGACGGAGATGGAGAGTTTCGACAAGCTGGGAATTCTCTGGCAGGCGGCATCGGCGCCGTTCCGGCTGACGGTGGTGTACAAGGTGGCGGTTGCGTTTCTTTCGCCGACCGACGCGGCTCCGGGGCCCGCGCCTAAGCCAACCGCGTTTTCACTGACGGCGCACCCATCGGATTTGCCGTTCGCGGGCTCGGGGCAGTTGTTGGGAACGCACGCGCGCATCACGTATCTGAAGCCGGACAGCACGCCTGCGGATCTGAAGACCGGTACGTTTGATCTCTCGGCTGCCGCGGTTGCGCCGGGCCAGCGCGTGGTCATCCTTGGCGCGGGGTTTATGCCCACGACGCAATTCTTCCTGTTGGACGCGGACGGGACGAATGAGAGGGACATTTCGACGTGGCGGGCGGCAGCGCCGGTGATTCATACTCAGACGGCGGTGACGCTGGAACTCCGGCCGGCGGTGGGGACGCCGCCGGCGGATTCGCCCGCGCCGGGGATCTACCAGGTACGGGCGGGGAGCGGGGCGGTGAGAACGAATTCGGTCGCGCTGAGCGTGTGCGCCGCGGTGACCGGGGTGACGAATCCGCCGATCCTGGCGGCCGCGGCCGGTTTGTACACGTTCGTCGGGGTGGGATTCACGGCTGGGAAGACGGAAGTGCTGCTCGAGACGGTGGCCCTCGTCGAGGCGGCGGGGGCGCCCGCGGCGGGCGAGTTTCAGGTTCTGGGCGGAACGTCGATTGCGTTTCGCGCACCGGCGGCGCTGGCGCCAGGACGTTACGGCGTGCGGGTCCGAGTGAGCGGCGTGGAGAGCGCGCCTTCATGGTGGATCACGATATGACACCGGCACTCGAAAACGGCCGGTTGTCGAAAGTGGAACCCGCGTACCTGCGGGCGCTGCGGCTGCGGGCGCTGCGGCGAGCGGCGTGGATGCGGTCGCTGTGGGCACAGGATGGGAGTTCGACGCAGGGTTTGGCGATAACGGAAGCGGACGTGAACCGCATACTGACGGACCCGGCGGAGATGGCGGCGGCGGAAGAGGCATTCTATCGCGCGGACGCGGAAGCGCGGCAATACACATTGGAAATCGCGGAGTGGGAGCGCGCGGCGGCGGGCGACGAACGGTGGCAGCGGCTGACTGCCGAGTTCGGGCTGAGCACGGAAGAACGGGACCTGCTGGCATTGGCGCTAGCGGTGGAGAGTGATCCGTGGTGGCGGCGCGTGTGCGGTTACCTGCACGACGACGCGAGCGCTTCGCAGGCGACGTTGTGGCTGGCGAGCGGATTGTACGGCTGGACCCGCGAAGTACGCTTGGGCCCTTCCTCTCCGCTGGTGCGATGGCATATGGCACAGCCGGCGGAGGGCGTGGCGAATCCATGGGCTGCGGCGAGCCCATGGACGGCCGATCCCCAGTTGTTGCGCTGGTTGGTGGAGGGGCAGGCCGCGGACGGGGTGTTGGGGATGCATGCGCAGTGGCTGCGCGTCGAGTGGCCGTGCCTGTATCCGGAGACGCTGGCGGCGATGAAGAACTCGCTGGTGGCGATCGGGCGGCGGCAACGGGTGTCGGTGGAGATAGAGATTGCCGGCCCAAAGGGCGCGGGGAGAGGGACGCTGGCGGCGCAGCTTTGCGCGAGCCTTGGGATCGCGTTGCTGGCGGTGGATGCGCAGGCGCTCGCGCAAATGGAGGGAAGCGCGGCGGGAGAACGCGTGCAGCGGGCCGTGCGATTGGCGAGGCTCTGCGGCGGCGCAGTGCTATGGCGGGACGCCGATGCGCTCGATGCGAAGGTGTTGAAGGCAGCTCGGCGGGAGATCGGGCTCAGCTTTTACGCGACGGCAGTGAGCCTGGCGTGGGGCGCGGACCGGCGCGTGGCGCGGCTCAGCTATTCACTGCCGCGGCTGACGCAGCGTGTGCGGTGCGAATTGTGGAGGCAGGAAGGCGGGGGCCCGGTGCCGCGAACAGTGGCGGATTCGCCGCTGCTGCCGGAAGAGATTGCGGCGGCGGCGCGGGCCTCGGCGGGAGAGCAGGCAGTCGCTCTGACGTGTCACACGCTGCTGCACAGCGCTCCGGGAGATTTGCTGCAAGCGGTTCCGCTGCCGTACGAGTGGGACGACATCGTGCTGCCGGAGCAGTTGCGGAGGCATCTGGAGGAACTCGAATCGCAGGTGCGGCTGCGGAACGCGGTGCTGGAGGATTGGGGCTTCGAGCGGCTGACGCCCTTGGGGCGGGGCATCAGCGCGTTGTTCGCGGGACCAAGCGGGACCGGGAAGACGATGGCCGCGCAGGTGATGGCGCGGTCGCTGGGGCTGGCGCTGCGGCGAGTGGATCTTTCGGCGGTGGTGAACAAGTACATCGGAGAGACGGAGAAGCATTTGAAGCAGGTGTTCGACGCCTGCGAACGCGACAGCGTGATTCTGTTTTTTGACGAAGCCGATGCGCTGTTCGGGCAGCGGACGCAGGTGAAGGACGCCCACGACCGGTTCGCGAACATCGAGATCAACTACCTGTTGCAGCGCATGGAGCAATTCGACGGGCTGGCAATTCTGGCGACGAACCGGAAGGAAGACCTGGACAAGGCGTTCTTGCGGCGACTGCGGTTCCTGATCGACTTTCTGCCGCCGGGAGTGGCGGAGCGGCGGGTGCTGTGGCGGAAGGCGCTGCCGGAGCGGACGCCGGAGGGGTTGGAGTTGCTCGAGGAAGGGATCCAGTGGGAGAAACTGGCGAGCCAGTTGGACCTGACCGGGGCGGCGATCAAGGCCGCGGCGCTGCGGGCGGCATTCCTGGCCTGTGAGGAACGTTCGCGGATCGGGATGCGGCACATCGTGGCCGGAGTGCGGCGGGAGATGCAGAAGCAGGGCCGGATCCTGAGGGCGAATGATCTGGAGGAGCCCGCATGATTACCATCGACAGGCTGGCGCTGCGGATGACGGGGGCGCAATCGCTGGCGGGTAAGGATCTGGCGCGGCGCATTGCGGAACTGCTGTCGGCGGCGGGGATGGAACCTGGCAGCGGGGCGGCAATTGGCGGGCTGCGGATGCAGGTGGCTGCGCGGCCCCACGATAGCGCGGATGAACTGGCGGGACGGATCACGGATGAGATCGTTCGCAGCCTGAAGAGGAGCGTGTAACGCAGCATGCCTGGAAAATTCATGCACGGGGCGCTGGTGCGGTTCATGCCGACGTTTCTGGTTCCGCTGCCGAACGTGATCGTGTTCCAGTACAACCCGGAGACGATCACGCACAACTGGACGCAGCCGCCCTCGGCGGGGGAACGGACGAATCCGCTGGCGGTGCGAGGGATGCCGGGGGAGTCGTTTTCGATGTCGATTGCGATGGATGCGAGCGACATGATCGCGGACGGGAGCCCGGTGGCGGAAGGGATTGCGACGGTATCGGGGATCTACACGCGGCTGGCGGCCCTGGAGATGTTGTTGTATCCGACGGGGTCGGCGGAAGCGGGTTTGCTGGGGTCCGTATCGGCTTCGGTGGGGGGAGGCGGGTCGAGCGCATCGAGTTCGGTTCCGCAATCACAGGTGCCGGTGGTGCTGTTCGTATGGGGTCCGGGGCGCATCGTACCGGTGCGGGTGACGACGCTGAACATCACGGAGAAGCTGTACGACACGCTGTTGAATCCGACGCACGCCGACGCCACTTTGGGGCTGACGGTGCTGACTCCGGAGGAACTGGCAGCGCTTGGGGATGATCCGTTGAAGGAGGTGGCGAAGGCCGCGTACGTTTACTCGCAAGGCTTACGGCAGGCGCTGGCGGTGGCGAACCTGGCGAACTCGGTGGAGTCGATCATCGGGATGCTGCCCATTTAGGAGGAAGGAATGTTCTTCAAGGGAAGCCGGTACCAGGGGATGGGGACGTACACCGTCACCGCGGCGGACGGCCGGATGATTCTGGTGGTGAAGCCGCCTCTGCCACTCACCGCGGGGGTGATGGGCTATCACGCGCGAAAGGAAGGGCAGAGATTGGATCATCTGGCGGCGCTCTATCTGAAGGACGCCACGGCGTTCTGGAAGCTGTGTGACGCTAACGACGCGATGGTCCCTGACGCGCTGGCGGCGCAGGGTCTGATCGGCATTCCGCCAAAGGATTGAAGCCCAGATGCCGAACTCCTTCCAGTTGCTGTTCGACGGCCAGCCGGCGGCGGAGGACCTGTACACGCAGATGACTTCGCTCGAAGTGGAGGAGAGCGTGGATCTGCCGGGGGCTTTCGAACTGGATTTGCCGGTGAGCCGGTCGAGTTCGGGGGACTTGACATTGGTCAACGACAGCCAGTTTCAGCCGTACGTGAATGTGGCGGTGGTGGTTTCGGCCGAAGGGCAGCCGCCGGAGTGCATTTTCGACGGATACCTGCTGAGCCAGAAACTGCATGTCGAGCGGGGTGCGACCTCGTCGCGGTTGAAGGTGTGGGGACAGGACGCATCGTGGCTGATGAATCTCGAGGAGAAGGTGAAGGAGTGGGCGGATGTCTCCGATGGGACGGTGGCGAACACGATTTTCGGAGACTACGGGATCACGCCTGATTCAGGGAATACGAGCGAGGATTCGGCGCCGCACACGGAGGATGTCAGCACACTCATGCAGCGGGCGACGGACATCCAGTTGCTGAGGATGCTGGCACGGCGGAACGGGAAGCTGGTGCGGGTGGCGTGCGCGGACGCGCCTGGAGCGCGCACGGGATATTTCACGCGGCCATCGCTGAGCGGTTCGCCGGCGGTGACGCTGCTGGTGAATGATCCAGAGAACTGGAACGTGGAGTCGCTCGACGTGGAGTGGGATATTACGCGGCCGACGGAAGTGGAGGCGCGGCAAGCGCTGTTCACTTCGGCGGACGAGGATGGAGTTTCGGGTGATGCGGCGGAATCCGGGTTGACGGCGCTGGGCGACCGGGATTTGACGACGTTCGCGGGGCGGGCAATGAAGGCGATCCTCACGACGGCGGCAACGGATGCGGGCGATCTGGCGCTGCGCGCGAAGGCGCTGCTGACGGATTCGGGTTGGTTTGTGCGATGTGAAGGCGAGGCTGACCTCTCGCGTCTGAGGAAGGTATTGCGGGCGGGAACGGTGGTGGAGGTAGCGGGTATCGGGAGCGTGCATTCGGGCAACTACTACGTGTGGAACGTGCGGCACACGATTGGACAGGATAGCCACCGCATGAGATTCGTGCTGGTGCGGAACGGGGTTGGGCAGAATGCGTCCGGAGGCGGATTCGGCGGAGGGCTGTTCTAGTGCTGAACGAGGAAATGATTCTGGAGGCTCTGGAGCGGCTGAAGTCGAAGTATTACGGCAAGTATCGAGGGACGGTGACGGATGTGGATGAGGCGACGATGCGGGTCAAAGCGAAAGTGCCGGCGGCATTGGGAGACCAGGCGACGGGATGGGCGTCGCCGTGCGTCCCGTACGCGGGAGATGGAGTGGGATTCGCGTTTCTGCCGGAGGTGGGAAGCGGGGTGTGGATTGAGTTCGAGGGTGGGGACGTTTCGCTGCCGGTGTGGACCGGGTGTTACTGGCGGGAAGGCGAAGTACCGCGGGATGCCAAGGCGGACGTGAAGGTGATTGTGACCGTGGCGAAGCACAAGATCATTCTCGATGATAGCGCGGCGAAGATCGTGATCAGCGACGACGCGGGGAACAGGATCACGCTCGATTCGAATGGGGTTTTGGTGGAGAGGGACGGAAAGAAGGTGCTGGTGAGTTCCTCGAAGGTGGATGTGAACGACGGGTCGCTGGAAGTCCTATAGGGAGGTGTGATGGCTGCCTTGCTGAACGCGTCGAGCCAGTTGATGTGCCCTCATGGCGGGCAGGTGGACATCATTACGTCGAACACGAAGTCGAAGGCGGACGGGGCGTTCCTGGTGCGGTCGGCGGATACGTTCACCATCACGGGTTGCCCGTTCGCGGTGGGGCCGACGCCGCATCCATGCGTGCAGGTGAACTGGGTGCTGCCGGCGGCGCAAAGCAAGTCCGTGCAGGCATTCCATTTGACGGAGCAGAGCGTGGGGCTGTGCGTGGCGGCGGACCAGGCGGTGCAAGGCACGGTGATGGTGGTGAACACGCAACGAAAGGTATCAGGGAGGTAGCATGGAGCGCCACGATTACGCGTATCCGTTCCGGATTGACGGCGATTCGCGGCGGGCGCGGCAATCGCCATACGCGACGCACGTGCGGCAGATGATCCGGCAGGTGCTGCTGACGTCGCCGGGGGAGCGCGTGGATCTGCCGGAGTTCGGATGCGGCTTGCGGCAGTTGATCTTCGCGCCGCATTCAGAAGCGCTGGAGGCTTCGGTGAAGATCCTGATCCTGCAATCGCTGAACAAGTGGCTGGGATCGCAGATCAGCGTGAAGGAAGTACGTGTGGGCGGCGATCCGGACGCGGGGGAGTTAAGGATCGACATCGACTATCTGCTGGTGGAGACGCAATCGGCGGACCGGACAGCGGTTCTGGTGAGGTGATATGGCGAACCGGCGCGTTGCACTCATCCAATCGGCCACGTTGAACGGCATCGACTTTGTCGAGGTGGCCACCGACGATCAGAAGACGCTGAAGGTGCACTTTCTGAACGCGGTGACGGTAGCGGGAATGTTCGCGGATAAGGACGTGACGATCACGGGAGGAGACACGATTCCATCCGTGGCGATCCTGCCGCTCAATCAGGCGGCGGACTGGTCGACGGATGGGGACGGGAATCCGGTGCTGACGCTGCGGGTGGCGGCTCCTGGTGATTTTTCGACCTACGTGCTGGCGATCGACAGCCCGAGTCTCGACCGGCCGTACTTCTCTCAAGCGGTGTTTTCGTTCAAGGCGCGGTGTGAATCGACGCTCGATTGCGCGGCTCCGGCTCCGGTGTGTCCGGGACCAATCGCGGATGTGCCGCCGATCGACTACCTGGCGAAGGATTTTCTGAGCTTCCGGAAGGCGCTCGCGGACTTTTCGGCGTTGCGGTATCCGGAGTGGAAGGAGCGCTCCGAGGCCGACTTCGGCGTGATGATGATGGAGGCTCTGAGCGCGCTGGCGGACGATTTGAGCTACACGCAGGACCGGGTGGCGGCGGAATCGTCGCTGGAGACGGCGACGCAGCGGCGGTCGCTGGTGCGGCACGCGAGACTGGTGGACTACGAACCACAGCCGGCGCTGGCGGCGAGCGTGCTGCTTCAGTTCACTGTTCAGGGCGCGGGGGCGATTCCCGCGGGACTGCTTTTGAGCGCGGCGGGTCCGGACGGCTCGGCGATTTACTTCGAGACTGGGCACGGGTTGGCGGACAGCGGAGCATTCGACGCGGACGAACGGTGGAACGAACGAACGCCTTACTACTTCGATGACAGCGAACAGTGCCTGAAGGCGGGAGCGACAGCGATGTGGGTGGAGGGCCAAGGCTGGGGGTTCACGCCCGGGCAGTTGCTGTTGATCGAGACAGCGGGGGCGACGACGGCGGATCCGCCGTTGCGGCAGGTGGTGCAACTGGATTCGAAGGACCCGGCATTTGAGATGACGGATGCTCTGTTTGGCGTGCCGCTGACACGGCTGAAATGGCGTGTCGAAGATGCACTGACGGCAGACCGGGATCTGACGCGGACGAAGGTGAAGGGCAACCTGATCACGGCGACGCAGGGGAGACGGTATACGGAATCATTTGCGGTTGCGAATCCGCCGGCGGCACAGGCGCAGTTGCCGAGGACCGTGTTCCGCACCGGGCCGAATCAATCGTCGGGGTACCTGTATACGCTGCAACGGACGGGGCCGGTATCGCCGCTGGCGGGATCGGCTCTGGCAGCGAATTCCGGGGTGGCCTGGCTGCCGGCGAAAACAGCGACGGGGCGGCCGTCACCGGAGGTCCGGTTACTCGAGCGGCGGGCGGGCGACACGCCGCTTGAATGGGTGTGGAAGCGCTGGCTGCTGGACGCGGGGGCATTCGATGCGGCGTTCACGCTGGATGCGGCTTACTTTGCGCCCGTGGGTACGAACTCCGATAAGACGGTTCAGATGGATTACGTCGGGGACCAAGGGGATACCGTCCGGTTCGGCGATGGCGTGTTCGGCGACATTCCGGAAGAGGATGCGGTGTTCACGGTGACTTACCGGATTGGAGGAGGGAAGGCGGGCAACGTGTCACCGGACGCGGTGTGGCGAATCGAGGCCCCATCGATGGCGATCAGTGTAACGAACCCATTTGCGGGGACGGGTGGGGCGGACGCGGAGACGCCCCTATCCATCCTGCGGAAGGCTCCGGAGGCGTTTCGGGCAGTGCAGTACAGGGCGGTGCGGCAGGAGGACTACGAAGCCGCCGCGGAGAGCCTGGATTGGGTACAGAGAGCGGGGACGACGTTTCGCTGGACGGGGAGTTGGATGACGGTGTTTACGGCTCCTGATCCGAAGAGTTCGGTGGAACTCGGAGTGGACCAGCACGTGGAACTGATCGAACTGTTAAACCGGCGGCGGCTGGCCGGATACGAGTCGTATGTTCCGAACCCGAGGTACGCGGCGCTCGATTTGAAGATCAGCCTGTGCGCGCGGGCGGATGCATTCCGCGGCGACGTGCGGGCGGCGGTGTTGCGGACGTTGAGCACAGCGAAATTCGTGGATGGGAGCGTGGGATTTTTCCATCCTGACAACTTCACGTTCGGGCAGCCGCTGGAGCGAAGCGTGCTCGAGGCTGCGATTCAGAACACGGCCGGAGTGGGCGGGGTGATTTCGGTATCGTACCGGCGGCGCGGATACACGAACGACTACGTGAACATGCCGGGTCAGGTGGTGGTGGGGCTGGATGAAATCGTGTTGGTGGAGAATGACCCGAGCCGGCCGGATCGCGGCTCGATTCGGATCACGGTGGAGGGCGGCAAATGACGAGTACATACACGTGTCCCTGCCAACAGTTCGGGCATCCGGGGGTGATCTTCAACGCGCCGGGGCTGTCTACCATCCGCTATCGCGTGGGGGATTACGCGGCGTTCCGGGAAGCGCTGCTGCGGCCGCTCGATGGGGAGGTGGAACTGTCGGCATGGCGGCCCGGGGCACGGCAGGATCTGGCGGTACAAATTGTGGAGTGGTGGGCGTACCTCTCCGACATCCTGACGTTCTATGACGAACGGGTGGCGAACGAGGCGTTCCTGCGGACGGCGTTTCTCGAGGAAAGTACGCGCCACATCGTGCGGCTGCTGGGCTACCGTCCGCGCCCGGGAATTGGAGCGACGGGCGCCGTGGCGGCGCTGGTGAAGGGACCCAAGCCGATCGTCATCCCGGCGGGATATCCGATTCAGAGCAAGCCGGGTCCGGGGCAGACGCCGCAGACGTTCGAAGTGGACGCGGAGACGACGGCCGCGCCGCCGGATGAAGTGGACGCCGACGCCGCCGCGAACAATGCGGTGAGCAACAGCCTGCTGCTGGCGGGACAGAGTGCGACGGCGGCGGTGGGAGAGACACTGCTCGTGGTGAACCGGGGCTGGGCGGCGCAATCAACGGACTTCGCTTCTTTTGTCACGGTGGCAAGTCTGGTTGAGGAGCAGGACCCGCGCGGGCAGAAGAACATGCGGCTCACGTTTACTCCGGCGCTATCCTCGGCTCCCGCGCCGGCGAGCCTGCGGCTGCTGCGGAGCAGCGATTCGGTGGGTTTGTGGGGATATTCGGGAACAATCGTGGACGCGACGGCGATGCACCTGGCTTCTCTGGTGAGGCAGATCGAGGTGGGAGACATCGTGGTGGTGGACAAGGGGGGAACGTCGCCCACCCGGACTCCCGTTTCGGCGGCTCCGAATTCGGAGAAGGTGTGGTTTGCGAATTCGACGAATCCGGATGTGAGTCCGGATCCGGATACCACGGTTCCGATTCCGATTCTGCACACGGTTCTCGGGTACACGGGGACGCTGGACACGGCGGCGATCATTGCAGATAGCACGAAGACGCGGGTGCGTTACCGGTATCAGGATGTGGGGACGGTGATTGCGACTCCCGCTTCCACGGTGACGGGAGCGGACTTGGCGTTGAGCGCGGCAGGAAGCACGCCGTTCCCGCCGCTTTCACCGGGTGATGAGGTGCTGCTGGAGGACGGGGTGGGGGACGGGACGAAAGCGGCGGTTGTGTCGGCTTCGGCAACGTCACTGGAGTTGACGGCGGAGGCGGCGGGAACGCTGCAAGCTCCCTTGAGTGTGCTGTTCAACCTGCTGCCTGTTTCGCGCGGGAAGAGTGTTGCGAACGAGGTGTTGGGCAGCGGGGATGCGACGGCGGCGGGGCAGGAGTTCGTGTTGAAGAAGTCGCCGCTCACGTACCTGCCGAGCACGGACCCGGAAACGTCGGAAAGCTACAAGAGCACGCTCCGCGTGTATGTAGACGGCATCGAGTGGAAAGAGGCTGCGAGCTTCTACGGCCAGGGAAAAGATGCGCGGGTGTTTGTGACCAAGGAAGATGACGAGCAGAAGACGCACGTACTGTTCGGAGATGGGGTGGACGGGGCGCGCCTTCCCTCGGGGACGAACAACGTTACCGCCTACTATCGCTACGAAAGCGGAGCCGCGCTGCCGGATACGGGCAAGCTGACGGTGATGCTGCAACCGCTGCCGGGGTTGAAGGGAATCGTGAATCCGGCGCAGCCGTTCGGCGGCGAGGATCCGGACAGCGCGGAGAGATTGAGAGTGCTGGCTCCGAAATCGGTGCTGACGTTCAACCGGGCGGTATCGGGCGCCGATTATGGAGCGATCGCGGCGGCGACGCCGGGCGTGGCGCGGGCGAAGGCGTACTGGAGCTTCAGCGCGGAGCGGCAGCAGACGGTGGTCACGGTGTACGTGGGCGATTCGGCGGGGGCGGTGACGGCGGCAAAGCAGGCTCTGGCGCGGACGGCCGATCCAAACCGTCCGTTGGAGGTGTTGCAGGCGCCGGCGCTGCCCGTCCGGGTGCGGGTGACGGTGCGGTTGAGGAGCGGATTTCTGGAAGCGGATGTAGCTCCGGCGGTGCATGCGGCGCTGGTGGATGCGGACAAGGGACTGTTGGGGACGAACGTGGTGCGCATTGGTCAGACGCTGTTTCGCAGCCAGATCTATCAGGCATGCCTGAGCGTCGCCGGTGTGGCCGCGGTGGAGAGTTTCACGCTGCGGATCGCGGGGCGCCGCGCCGTTTCGGCCTACCGCTATTACGCGGGAGAGGGGAGATTCTTCCATCTCGATCCGGAGAACCTCACGGTTATCGTGGAGGCGGCCAATGGCTGAACTCGATCATTACGAGCTGTACTACGCAGGGAAGCTGTGGGGGCTGATCCCCGCGGTGTACCGCGCGGAGGACTCTGCCTCTTTCGACAAGCCGGGCCCGCTGCGGGAACTGGTGAACCGCATCGGAGTGCAGGCGACAGTGCTGCGGCGGAGCATTGACCGGCTTTGGGAAGACCAGTCGATTGAGACATGCGATGACTGGGTGATTCCCTACATTGCGGACTTGCTGGCTACCAACCTGGTGGCGAGTCTCGACGGGAGAGGGCAGAGGCTGGACGTCGCCAAGACAATCTACTACCGGCGCCGCAAAGGCACGGTGGCGATTCTCGAGGAAATAGCCGCGGATATTACCGGCTGGGAAGCGCGGGTTGTCGAATTCTTCCGGCGGATGGGGCGGACGCGGCACCGGCTCGATCCGCCGATCGGGCTTCCGGTGGAGCGCCGGTTTCCGGACCGTTTGCAGCAAGCGCAGGGACTGGTAGGGCAGTACACGCACACGGGCATTGGAGGCTGGGCGGATCTGCGGAATCGCTATGGAGCGGAGTCCGCGCACACGGCTTTCGATGAGTTTGCTCACTGCGCCGATTTCCGGCTGGGGCAAGGGCAGCTTGGATGGCACAACATCCCACGGCTGGGGGTGTTCCTGTGGCGGCTGCAGAGCTTCGGAGTGGATCAATCGACGCCAGTGGCGGTGCAGGGGTGCGCTGACTGGTACACGTTCGATCCGACGGGGCGGGATATCCAGCTATTCGCTTCGGCTTCGAGGCGGGAGACCAACAGCTACGGCGACGCGTGGAATTCACCCGAGGAGTGGCAGCTTCCAACGCCGGTTTCGGATGCGCTGTGGAGCGCGAGCGCGGGGCTGCTGTATCCGGCGGATGCCGCGGAGACGGTCCGGTCATTGACTGTGTACACGCACCCTGGCGTGGCGGGATATGTGGCTGTGGATCCGAACAATGTGACCGTGTATCCGGAGAAGGGCCGGTTCCGGGTGCACAATCCGCCGGTGAGCGCGCAGGTCTTCGGAAGCTATCACTACGGGTTTTCGTCGGCCATTGGGGCTGGTCCGTATGACCGCCGGATTCGTGTTTCGCAACCGGCGTTGCCCTCACCGGCAACCGTGGTGAGCGGCGGCGGAGCGTTCACGCCGGTGACGGCGGCTACGACGCGGATCGACGACTCGTTGACGTATCAGCCGCGGGCGGCGGGTCCTTTCGCGGCGGCGGCGGTGGCTGCGAAGAACGAGAAGCGCCCCGTGATTCGCATGGCCGAGGGAAACCAGTGGGTTTTCGAAGGGCAGACGGGCGCGGAGTTGACGCTCGAGGGGTTGCTGGTGAGCGGGGGTGATGTGGTATTGCGCGGCGAGTTCGCGATGGTGACGCTGCGGAATACAACGCTCGATCCGGGGTCGAGTGGCGGAACTGCTCTGTTTGCGACGGCGGCCGATGGGCGGGCACTGCGTCCCGTTCACCTGTGGGTGGAGGGGAAGGTGAACTGCGTGGTGGTGGAGCGCTCGATCACTGGGCCCATCCGGACGCGGAACGGCGGGGTATTGGAGGCTTTGCAGATTACGGACAGTATTGTGCAGGGGCTGCGGACAGCGGAGGCGGGCAAACTCGAGCCGGGAGACGTGAAGGATGCGGCGAGCCTGGCGGCGGAACTGCGCGACGCGAAGACTCCGCTGACGAAGTACCTGGAGTCCGTATTTCCGGCTGCGCTGAATTCGGCGCTCGATGCGTACACGGGTCCACAGCCGCCGGACGCGGCATTATTGGGACAGATCGTAGACGGGCTGAATGCGGTGATCGCGGGCAGTCTGCTGTACACGGCGGCGCGATTCGAAGGGATTGCGCTGAGCCCGGCGGTGGTGGAAATGATGGCGGCCAATCCGAGCGGCGCGGAGTTGGAGAGATTGAACCGCCTGCTGCTCGAAGAAGCATTTCCGCTGGAGTTAGGGCACGCGGCGATCGCCATGCCGGACGGAGTGGCCCAACTCACTCGGGTGACCGTCCTGGGGCGGATGAATGTTCACCGGCTGGAAGCCAGTGAATGCATTCTGGATGATTTTGCCGTTACGGAAGATGCGCAGCGCGGGTGCGTGCGGTTCACGTGCTGGGCGGCAGGGAGTGTGCTGCCGAGACGGTACGAGTGTGTGGAGACGCGGGCGACGGCGCCGATTTTCGCATCGCGGGTGTTCGGGATGGCGGCCTATGCGCAGATATCGGCGCAAGCCGATGCCGCGATCCGTGCGCCGGCGGGCGGCTCCATTCGCGAGGGCGCGCAAAACGGATCGGAGATGGGGGCGTTTTCTCTGGAGAAGAATGCCATCAAGGAGCGGAGCCTGCGAATCAAGTTCGAGGAGTATATGCCGGTGGGGCTGGTCCCCGTGTTGGTCTTTGTCACGTAGCGAAGAGCGAGGAGGAGAAGGATATGCCAAGCGATCGCGATCGCCTTTCCTATGACGCACGTCAGAAATACCGGTCCGTGGTAGCCCAGCAGGGGCGAGTAACGGTCCCTGCCGACTTCAACGAGGCGCGGGAGATTGCGGGTGAGGAGTCGCGCGAAGAGCTTCTGGACATTGTCGGCCGCGTGGGGACGCCGGACAACGGCTACGAGATCAGCTTTTCGAATCCCTCGCCATCGTTCGATTTCCAGGTGGGAAAGGGGACGATGTACGTAGGCGGCCTGCGGGTGGAGGCGGGCGCGAACTACACGTATCTGAAGCAGAGCGATTTTCTCGACGTGACGTTCACGGGAACGCCGGCGCGGGAGTACGTATTTCTCGAATTGGAGGAGCGCGAGATCAGCGCGGTAGAGGACTCGTTTCTGCGCGAGGTGGCGTTGGGCGGCCCGGACACGATGCAACGAACGCGGCTGCTGCAACGCGTCAGGCGGGCGGCGACGACGGGAACGACGTGCTCGGAAGCGCTGAAGGCGCAGACTACGGCGTGGGCGGCGCAGGGATGGGTATTCGATGAGGCGTCGATGCGGTTGGTATCGGCCGCGCGGCTGAAGGTGGGCTTCGACACGAGCGGTCCGCCGCCGGGGCCCTGCGAGCCGGCGGCGTCGGGCGGATACCTGGGGGCGGAAAACCAGCTCATTCGCGTACGGATTTCGGGTACGGGAAAGTTCGTCTGGGGGTTCGACAACGCGTCGTTTCTTTACCGGGTGGACGTGGTGGATAGTCAAGCGGTGAAGCTGCCGGCTCCCCCGGTGGATCCTTTCCATAATCCGCGGGTAGGGCAGGCGGTGGAGTTGCTGCGGTCCGAGGCGAAACTGGCGAACGGGGAGTACGTGGCCAATGGTCAAGGGACCGTGGTCACGCTGACCCGGGATTACAATCCGGACGCGCAGACGGTAACGCTGCCCGCGGGTGCGATTGCGGGAGCGCTGGCGGCGGGGCCGACACCGCGGCTGTTCCTGCGGGTGTGGGAAGCGGAGCAGGATTACGTTTCGGGAACAGCGGTGAAGCTGGGCGACACGGGTTTGACGGTGACCATCACATCGCCGGCTGGGATGCATACGGGCGATTTCTGGGTGTTTGCGGCGCGGCCGAGCACGCCGGTGGAGTTGTATCAGAACCGGTACACGCAGGCTCCGCAGCCGCCGGAAGGCCCGCGGATCTGGGTGTGCCCGCTGGCGGTCATCGAGTGGACCAGGAACGTGGGGGAAGTGCTCGAGGATTGCCGGAGGCCGTTCCTGCCGTTGACGGACCTGGTGCATCGGGGGATACGCGTCGTTCGAGTGACGACTCCGGCGGCGAACGCGCCGGGAGGAGTGGATCTGGAGAATGATACGTTGATACCGGCGGAGCGGATGCTGGCGGGGATTGATGTCGAATGCGACCAGCCGGTGGCGCCGGGGACGGCGAAGCGCCCAACATGTTTTGCGACGATCGAGCTTCCGTTCCCCGGAAGCGCACTGGTTCCGGGGATCGCGTTGTATCAGGAACTGGCACTGGCGGCAGTGGTGCAGACGAACGGGCGGGTGATCCAGTGGCGGCCGAGCGCGGCGGCGGCGGCGTTTCTGCGGCAACTGGCGGATCTCCCCTCGCGGGAACAAGGCTACCTGGTGCGGCTGGTGTTGAAGGGGAATTACATCTGGGAGGACAAGTTCGCGGATGTGTTTCTCGATGGGGAGACGTTCGGCATCCGGCGCGGCGGGGCGGCGAATACGTCGCTGCGGCTGCCGAGCGGCGACCTGCGGCGCGGCGGCGACTTCCTGATGTGGTTCTTCATGGCGGCGCCTGTACGGTTACCGCTTCAGTTGGTTGCGGCGGCGCAGCCTTTGACGATCAGGGCGGAGGGCTTGACGGAGGTGGTGGGAGACATTCTGATCCAGGCGACCGGCGGGCAGCCGGCGGCATCGGGGCAGGCTGTGACTCTGGTGAACATCTCTGTCGCGTTGAGCACCACTGTGACCAGCGCCAGGTTCAACACGGAGGCATCGCCGCTGGTGGACGCAGTCCTGCTGATTGACGATCCCGCCACGCTCAATCCGGCGAAGCTCACCGATCCGGCGCTGGCGGTGCCGGGTAACGGAGTGGGGCTCGACTTCGCGGGCGGCGGGGCTCCGAATATCGTTCTGGGACGCCGGCAGGGCGCGAACATTGTTGTGTTCCTCGGGGTTCCGCTGGATCCGCCGGGGACGAACGCGCAGCGAGTATTTCGCATCAGGAACATCCGGGTGCGCCCACAAGGATCCATCGCGACGGGCGGTCAAGTGATGGCATCCGTGTCGATTCAGAATCTGCCCGCGGGGACGGGGTTGAACAATCCAACAGTGAATGTAGCCTTCGTACAAGACGCGAGCAACGAAACTGTCCGGCGAGCAGACGGAAACGCCGGTGTGTTCACCTACGCGGCCAACCAGGGGGTGAACGTACCGTTCCTCCGGTCGCCGGCAAACTCGCCGGACACGAACGTGAATCTTCAATTCCAGGAGGTGTTCGCGAGCGCATTCCGGGTGCGGGGTGCGGGAACGACGCAACCGGGCGTGGTGGTGACGGAGCAGGAATCGGTGTACACGCCGGGAGTGGGCGGTTTTCAGGTTGGCGTTGCGACGAACGGCACGCAGTTCAGGGCCGTGTTCAGCGGGTTGCCGCAAGCGGTGCGGTTGTTCGTGACGACGCGGGATGTTCCGCCGGGCGGGGTTTCGCCGTCGGACCCGAATTCGCCGAAGATGAAAGCGGTACTTCTGACTTCGGAAACAGGCGGACCGGCCGCGCCTTCTCCACCGGCGGGGGTGCCGCCTGGTATCGGGAAGGCAAAGGACACGAACGTGCCGATCGCAGAGGTGCCCGTAGTGCCGGGAAGCAATGTTCGTGTTGCTGTCTGGGAGTGGGTGAGCACAGCGGCAGGGGGAGCGAATGTGGAGCCGGTGGTGTTCGGCGTGGTGATTGCGGCGGCTCCGGCACAGTTGCCGGGTCCGGCGACGGCAAGAGTGAACCTTGGATTGGCGCCGGTGAGCACGGTGGCGGATTCGGCGCCGTTTGGTGCTCCGGTTCCGCGGTTCGCGGATGTGAGCACTTCAGCGGATCTGTTTACGGTAACGGTGAATATTCCGGGATGAAAACAGTGGTAGTTGGGCAGGCGGTAAAGCAGACCGCGACAGCGCGCCGGCGGGCGTCTGTCCCCATGGGGCGGACCGGCGGCGCACCTCCCCGCAGCAACCAGATCGCGCGGAGGCTGCTGCGGCACCCGGGGGATGGGGAGACCGTGCGACTGCGGCGCCAGGCGGGAGGCGGGGTATCGTGCAGTCCGCCGGCGGAGTGTCCATCGGACTTTTGCGCGCCCTTTCCCGCACGGTTTCTGGCCGTGGCGGCGCGGGATGCATCGGCCCCGGTGCAGGATCTGAGCGGGCAGTTCGGATCGCACCTTTCGAATTCGGCGACCACCTCGAGCACGACGGATTTTCTGGCCGGAGAACTGAAGACGAGCCTGGAGGCGAGCCTGCCCTCCTTTCCGCCGGGCGTGACTACGGTGACAGTGGACATCCCGTCGCGAATCGGGCCGGCGATCGCGGAGATCGGAAACCAGAACAGCGCGCACCTGATGGATTTCAACGTGATTGGGGAGATACCCGGCAACATCGCGGGGGGGATAGGGGACAACCGGCAAGCGCCGGATACGAGTTCGGCGATTCTGGGCTCTTATCCGAGGGGGACCACGATCACGATCGAGTGCCAGACCACGGGGAATAATGTTGGCGGGAACGCGGCGTGGGACCGGACGGACCGCGGGTACGTGTCGGACCGCTATGTGCTGCGCGGGGCGGGCACGCCGCCGAATTGCTGAGGAGGTCTCGATGCAGATACAGATGCAGGCGCGGAATCAGGCGGCGGAGGCGGCGCCCAGGGCGCACCGGCCGGCGAAGCGGGAAACGCAAGGCGGCGCATACGCGAATGTGCAGGCCGCCATTGGGAACCGGGCGACAGCAAGGCTGCTCGGCGCGGGCGGACCGGTGTGGCAGGCGAAGCTGAAGATGGGAAGACCGGGCGACGCGTTCGAGCAGGAGGCGGACCGTGTGGCGGACCAGGTGATGCGAATGGCGGATCCTACGCCGGCGGCGCGGAGCGCGGAGATCCGGATTCAGCGGATGTGTCCGGAATGCGAAGAGGAGATGCAGCGCAAGGAGGTAATCGAAGATCCGCTGCCGGAGTCCGAGGAGCAACCCGTGAGCGCGAAGGAAGCTCCTGGGGCGGTTCCCGCGGTGGGTGCGAAGTTCGAAGGGCGGCTGCAAGGGCTGCAAAGCGGCGGGACGCCGATGCCTGGATCAATGCGGGAATACTTCGAGCCGCGGTTCGGACGGGATTTTTCCGCTGTGCGGCTGCATACCGGGGCGGCCGCGGGTGAACTGGCGGCGGAGGCGAGCGCGCTGGCCTTCACGGTAGGAAGAGACATCGTATTCGGCGCGGGACAATATGGGCCGGAAAGTGACACGGGAAGGCGCCTGCTGGCGCATGAGCTGACACATGTGGTGCAGCAGGGGGAGGCCGGCGAATCGCTGATGCGGACCCCGGGGTGCAACTGCACGACGATGGGGCGGGATCCGACGCCGGCGGAGATCAGTGATGCGAGCGCGAAGTATCCGAACCTGAAAACCGGAGACTGGTGCGTGACGGGTCCGGCGACGGCGGCGTACAACTGCATTGCGTGGACGATTGGGGTGACGAACCGGTGGGTGTGGGATGAAGTGGATACGGCCGGGGATGGTGACGGGACGGTGAGTATTTCCGACTTCGATGCCTTTTACGCGAATCATGGGTATAGCCCCACGCCGCCGAACCAAACGCCCGCGGATCCGGCGATCGCGCTGTTTGCGGACAGCAGCGGTCCGACGCATGCAGCGATCAAGAGTTCCCATTCCTGCGCCGGGGGCATTCTTTTCGAGAGTAAGCGGGGACGGAATATTCGGATTGCGCACTTCCCGTATCAACTGGAGGGCGGCATTTACGGGAGCATCGTGAAGTATTATGCCTGAGGCTATGGCGGAGGATGCGGCGGCGCGATTCGAGGAGGCCTATCAACGGTGGATCGAGCACTGTAAGAGGCCGGAGTTGATGGAGGCGTCTGCGAATTCCCCCTACCGTGACAATGATCCGTTTCGCGAGATGGTTGCCTTGGGGGAGGCGGCGATTCCCTATATCATCGGTAAGCTGAAGTCGGATGAGGATGCGCATTTTCTGGTGTGGGCTCTGGAACAGATTGTTCCGGATACGTTTCGGGCGGAGGATGTGGAGCGGGCGAGGGCAAGGTACGGCGACCCGCTGGGGAATCAGGGCAGGGCGCGGATGTGGATCGAGTGGTGGGAGCAACGGAAGGCGTGAGATGTACGCATCAGCGGCAGACCCGTGCGGTGGAAATTCCCAAGGGGGCGCGGCGCGCGACGCCGCCGGCTTTGGATAGCGGACCGGGAGATGCGGAAAGCGAATGAGCGCGTCCCGGAACATGCCCCATTCTTTGTGTTGGGGCTCTACCAGAGGGGATCGACGTAACAGGGCGCAGGGTGCCAGTAGCCCCATCCGTCGTAGTAGCCGCAGCCGTATTGCGTGTAGTAGCCGTAGCCAAACGGGATGCCGATGCCGATGCCGAAGTATGGCCGGGCCCAGAAGCGTCCGCCGTAGTAGTAGCCACGTCCGGTATAGAAGCGTCCGGGATAGTAGCCCCTGCCTGAATAGATACGCCCGCCGTAGTGGCCGCGCGGGGCAGCGTAGCCGCGGCCGCCATGGTAGCTGCGTCCGGAGTAGCCTCGACCTGCGCCGTAATAGCCAGGGCCTCCGGAGTAGGCATGTCCGGAGTGACCGCGGCCGCCGCTGGAGAAGGAATGACCGTAACCACCATGCCCGCCACGTCCGCCTCCGCGCTGGGCCATCGCGAGGCCGGGTGCGAGCATCAAGACAGCCGCACCGAGCGCAAGGGGCATGAGGGCTTTTGCGAACCGGGTTGGGAAGGGCGAGTTCATCGTGTTTCCTCCACTACGATGCCGGCAAGCCGGATGCCATTCTGTAAGTGGCTCAAAATGCAGACACAAAACTCTGAAATCGGTAAGGAAAGATGGCCGAAAACCACCACTTGCGGCTGAAGACGGCCATGCGGCGGGCTAGGTTGAAATTGAATGTCCCCGCCGTCCGCGCCTCCCACACGCTCACGCGGATCACCCGCCCTTCCCATCCGAACTTCACCGTATGATTGCCCTTCACCACCGACAGATTCGACAGCAGCGTGAACGTGTTGAACGTGCTGTAGCGGTGGTCGCTCCCGCCCAGGTTCACATACCCGCCGCTCCGAATCGCGGAAACATCTGCGCCCTGCCAGTGCACTATAGTCGAACGTCGGCGGCGTAAAGGCGTCGTCCGGAACTCTCATGCCGGACAGCGCCGGCCTTACCTCGGATATTTTCCTGATGCTGAGATCATCTTTAGGGATCTCTTATGCGCTCGGCGCCGAGTAAAATAATCGTCACATGTGTGGCAACACTTAGCCCAAGTTCGTCACGGGGCGGTCGATTTTGACGATTTTGAGACTCCGGACAGGAGCAACTGCCGTGTTTGCAATCATGGCTTCTGAAAAACGCGATGTAGTGTAGACCTACCCTCTTGTGCCCT
>JADLBG010000662.1 GCA_020847895.1 Bryobacterales bacterium | reverse complement strand
GTGAAGAAAAACAGACTCCAGACGACGGCGGCCAGTCCGATAGCCGAGAACTTGAGGTGTAGATTGGTGGAAAACATTTGCAGCGCCTGGCGCGGGAGTGAGGTGCGCTCCGGAGACGTGTTCCGGGACAGCCACCCGGAGACTGCCGCTTCCGCACTCGCGTGAAACCGCTCCTGCTGCCGGAGACAGGTCACTTCACCCCGTTCTTCGGAAACCACGATGACGCGTGCGTCGCTGCGGTCGGCCAGGCCAATTGCCGCCCTGTGCCGCGTTCCATAAAAAGGCGGCAAATCGGTTCGTTGTGAGAGGGGAAGCAGGGCGCCTGCCCGCTGGATGTGTTCCTGATCGATGATGACGGCCCCGTCGTGCAAGGGAGAATCCTTCTGGAAGAGAGCCACCAGCAGATCCGCGGAGACGCGGGCATCCAACCCGACACCGCCTCCGCAGAGTTCTTCAATCGAGTTGTTGCCCGCCACCACGATGAGCGCTCCGGTATGGGTCTTGGCGAGCGTCAGGACCGCACCCGCGATGGCGCGGGCACTCGCCTCTCTTTCGGCGTCGGGCCGCACGCGGCCGCGGAGCCGGTCTTCAATATGCATGACCATGCGGCGCAACTCGTGCTGAAAAGCGATCAAAAGCAACCCGGTCATGATCCAGGCGGACGCCTCGATCACCCACGCGGTGATCACCAGGTCCAGACGGCGGGAGAGATTGGCGGCGGCAAACAGCGCGACGATGCTGAGCGAAAGCCGCATCGCCCTTGCCTGCGCGCTCCACTTGAGCAACAGGTACAAGGCTGTGGCCAGCACGGCGAAGTCAACGACGTTTTGCCAGCGCACTGGGAAGATGTGCTCAATCACGCAAGGAAACTATCCGATGGCCGACGGCCCCGGCGGACACAGTTACGTATGCCGGGAGAAGTCCAGCGCCCCTCCCGTCATTGGGCGGAGAATTCGCGGGCTCACTCCTCTTCATCATAGGGCCAACGGGTGATACGGGGGAATCCTGCCCTGATGGTATTTCCGCGGCAGCAGATACGCGGGCGCCGCGCGCCTGAAGCGAGCAGTATCGCGGCCGGAGAATGGTATGATGCCATCGAGCAATGAGCACTCGTCTTGCGTTCCTCCACACAGGCCATGTCCTCATCCCCGTTTTTGCCCAACTGGCCAGGGAACAACTGCCCGGCGTTGAAGTTTTTCACATGCTGGATGAGTCTCTCATCCGGAATACGATTGCTTCCGGTTCCATGACGAAGCTCACTCTTCGAAGACTGCTCGGGCACATCGAATCAGCCCGCGAAGGCGGAGCGGATGCGGTGATGGTAACCTGCTCGTCGATTGGGGAGGGAGTTCCCGTCGCCCGGCAGGTGTTCGATTTCCCGGTGCTTCGAGTGGATGAAGCGATGGCTGAGGCTGCGGTGGAAGCGGGGCGACGTATCGGAGTCGCGGCCACTTTGAAGACCACTCTCGATCCCACTGTGGCGCTGTTGCGCGAAACCGCGACTCGCGCGGGACGCGCCGTCGAAATTGTGCCGCAGCTTGCGGAAGGCGCGTTCGAATGCTTGATTGCGGGCGATGCGTCACGGCACGACGAAATGCTCGCCTCCTCGCTGGCGGAACTTCGGCCGAGAGTGGATGTTGTCGTGCTCGCGCAGGCATCCATGGCGCGCATTGCCGCCCGGTTCACAGACGCGGGACCGCGGATGCTCTCGAGCCCCCAACTGGCGATTCGTAACGCGCGCGCGGTGCTCCTTCCGGAAGCCGCCTCCGTCCGCGCATAACCATAACCTGTTCAACCACCCGGCCTTCGGCGGGCCAAGTACGACGGAGCGCTGAAACGAACCGGAGCCTTGCATCACTACCTCATAGAAGAGGGATGTGATGCCTCTGTTCATGAGCCTCCCGCTGTTGGATGGCACGCTCGACTGCCGGGCGATGGGCGCCGCGGCCATACGCTGGATTACGCTTTTCGGACTGGTCTGCTTTGGGCAGACCCCATACAAGAAAGCGCCGCCCAGTCCGCGGGATCTGTTTGTGAATGCGGAATCGAGCGCGGCCCCAACCAGCGCTCCGCTGAGCATCCTTTACGGATTGCTTCGCCGGCAGCCTGACGGCACGTTTGCCGGCGTGGATCCGAAAGCGGCCGTGTTTCACGCCGGCGACCGCGTCCGCCTTCGCGTTCAGGCCAATCAGGAAGCGTACGTCGCGGTCCTGCAGCGCGGTTCGAGCGGAACGTGGGGAGTTCTGTATCCCCGCGCAGCCGCGTCCATCGACCCGTTGGGTGCTTTCGAGGTATGTAGCATTCCGGATTCCACGGGGTCTTTCGCCTTTGACACGACGCCGGGAGAGGAGCGTCTGGTCCTGATCGTCTCGCGAACTTCAGTATCCGCCCGCGCCATTGTCGATCGTCTCAACCAGGAGCCGATGGAAGGGCAGGCGTCTCCGTCCCCACGACGCAAGGGGGAGGACCTTGTCGCGAGAGACCTGGTGTACCAGCAGGTGGAGGACGACAAGCGGTCCAGTTTTTCGGGAACCGCCGTCTATGTAGCGGATGGAGCGAAGGATGATGCCCCGCTGCTTGTGGAGATCCTCCTGCGGCATTTGAAATGAAACGGCCTCCTCCACCCTTGTCGCCGCCGTAGGCATCCAGTATCATTCCCTCGATGACCACCGACGAGAATCGCCGCAAGTTTGTAGGAACCGCGGCCGCAGCCACGGCCGCATTCACCATCGTCCCCAGGCACG